>NZ_JACVVG010000062.1:0-21026 GCF_016647875.1 Pseudomonas sp. S36
CGCGCGCCAATGGCGCAGGCCTAATTGGCCCGAAACAAGCGTAGGAGCGAGCGCAGCTCGCGATCAGCCCCCCCAAAAAAACTCCCGCCCCCCCAGTCAAGTCATTGAGAAACGATGACTTTTTCTACCTCAGAGGTTGTATCTGCGCCCAGTCCCGGTACAATGGCGCCACTCGCTGCTCAGCGAGACATGTAGTGGTGGCCCTGTCGGTTCCCCCGCATTGATTACCCGTTAACCTGGTCAGGCCCGGAAGGGAGCAGCCATAGCGGGAACATCGAGTGCCGGGGTGTGGCTGACGGGGCCGCCTCCATTACGCAAGTCCTTGAATCATCGAGGATTTCTTTCTCAAAAATCTCGCAGTGTGACAACATTTAGCTACACCTAGATGGTGCGCTGTGCTGAAAATGTTAGCTTCGTCATCACTTCTCTGTAATCTCTCTTTCTGTATACGCCAGTCTGCTCTCTGGCTTGCCAATCGCTCATGTGCATTTTCACCTCGACTGTCGCTGTGATTTGCAATTGCCAGTATGGCGCAGTGCTACTAGGATATGGCATCTGAGCGAGGAGCTAGAGATGGAATTCGTAGAGCGACTGAACGCGTTATCAGCCAAAATCCGCCAGCAGGGTCCTGCTATCCAAACTGAAGAGGCAACCAAAATTGCCTTTGTCATGCCCTTCATCAACTCCGTCCTGGGCTATGACGTATTCGACCCCTCCGAGGTAACGCCGGAGTACGTCTGTGACATCGGGACCAAGAAGGGCGAGAAAATCGACTACGCCATCCGCAAGAATGGCGAAATTCAGATCCTTATTGAGTGCAAGAAGATTGGCGAGCCTTTGCATATCAATCATGCGAGCCAGCTCTTCCGTTATTTCCATGTCACCACTGCACGTATCTCGATCCTCACTAATGGTCAGGTATATCGCTTCTATACCGATCTCGATGCGCCTAACAAGATGGACGAAAAACCATTCCTTGAGCTGGACCTTCTTGATCTGGATGAGCATGCGCTACCCGAACTTCAGAAACTGACCAAGTCAGCTTTTGATGTCGACTCAATTATCAGTGCTGCTGGTGAGCTTAAGTATGTCGGGCAGATCAAGAAGGAAATGGCCACCCAGTTCAGTCAGCCAAGCGAGGACTTCGTTAAATTCTTCGCCGCTCGTGTTTACGATGGCATCATCACTCAGAGAGTGAGAGAGCAATTCACCACCTTGACCCGTAAAGCGGCCATCCAGTTCCTTGGCGATCAAGTGAACGATCGACTGAAATCTGCAATGAGCGGAGCTGTGGAGCCTTCATTTGCGATGTCCGTTGTTCAAACAGCTCCGGCAGCTGAGCCAGCTGAGGAGGAAAATGACGATCGTATCCAGACAACGCTAGAAGAGCTTGAAGGCTTCCATATCGTCAAGGCCATTGTCCGGGCAGTGGTCGATGCAAAGCGAATCGTGCATCGGGATACCCAAAGCTATTTTGGGATTCTGCTGGACGATAATAATCGTAAACCGATTTGCCGCCTTCACTTCAATCGAAGTCAAAAGTACATTGGTATCTTCGACGCTAACAAGAGTGAGACACGCCACCCAATTGTATCTGTAGATGATATCTACGGATATGCGGAGCAATTGAAAGGAGTTATAAGTGTCTATGAGTAACGGCTTTATTTGCGGATATTTGCTCTTGACTAGTTGGCACGAGATTGGTGCTCGGGTTGAAGGGTCGGGATTGCGGATCAATGGATGCTGAGTTGGCGAAAATATGAATGAGATAATAATAAAAAACAAGCATGCACTCTACAGGTTCTTCTGAATCGATCTTGATTTGCTAGAGGTCGAGCAATCAGTTCAGTTCTTGGGCGCTAAGCATAATCGCCTGTTCCATGGCATCGGGCAATATTTTGAAAAGCTCGGTCTCTAGGCTCTTGAGCCGAAGGCAGAAGCCGTGCGTTCCCATAACATGTGTTGAGAAGACGAAAAGTACAGGGGCGGTTACCGCTACCTTTGTATCCCACCCAACCAGCGCGGCAAGGCCTTCAATGGGTTTCAGAAGTCGACAGGTGTGGGTTTAGATGGATTTTCTCGGCTTTGGCGCCGGGGTGCATTACGACTGGGCTGGCTTCAGAGATATCGGGAGCACACTATCGGGGATCAGCTTCACGCTTTGAATGTCGGAGTTCATAGAGCAGCAACATTGGATGAGGCCCGCTCCCGGCGCCCGGGCAAGCCCAGCACGGCCGTACCGTCGTTCTTGCTATCTAGGGCAGGCCTCGACCGCACAGATAGTTTCCGCGATCATGCGGCATTTCAGTAGTTCCGATTCAGAATTCTGGTGCAGGTACATGGCAATGTGCTATTATTAGAATTTTGGATGGAGCCAAATATGTCAGTTCTTGAGAATGATATGCTAGTTTTATCTTTGAGGTTTTTTGAAATCGTTTTAAGTCTAATAGGATTATCAGTATGGATCTATGCGATAATTTCCATGGTAGGCCCTAAGATTTCAAAAAACTTTGGTGTTCAAGTCACGGAAAGATCTCTGAGAGTTCTTTATGGTCTTTCCAATCGCTATTCAATGTTCATTCTAATTGGTTCTGCAGTTTTTCTGGTCTGCTCCATTGTACTGCCTATTATTTCTAGAGAGCCTAGCCCATTGTTTTTAGCGACTTTAACCTTTTTTGTCACCTTGGCATTAAGGCTTCTAGTAGGCCCCAAAGGGTTTGAAATGCCGCTCGGTTATGGGTTGAGTATGACGGTCGATGAATGGCAAGATGCGGATGACTTAGTATCGCGGCCTGTATGTTGTTTTCACGTTAAAAAGAATTTTGTCAGCGATCGTCGTCAAGTCACTAATCTAATAGTCAGCAGTGTTAGTAGAGTTGACTCGACAGGTATGAAATTTGACATGGTATTGAAGAGTTGGGTCTTCGCCGAGCGGAAAGGAAGTTGCGGTCATTTCATTTCAAGTATTCGCTCGTGCATGCAGTGGATTCGAATATTGGTCTGTATTGCTTTTATATTACTCATGCTGGTAATTTTGCCGGTAGGAATCGACGTTTACGGTAAGTTCTTATTCGCGGGGCTGGGCCTTTCTGCCGCATTTATAGTCTTAATTATGTGTCTTGCAAAAAAGATAATGCGTACTTCATGCAGGCCAGGGAGCCGTAAATTTCCAACTGATTCGACCCGTTTACTGGCAGAAGAAATTGTCCGAAAGAACCCCGCTTACGCATTTCATTTTATTGCTCCTCGGCCGATTCCAATGATCCATTTACTTGCATTTAGTCTGATGCATCATGCCCCACTGAAAACATTTAGTGGGGCTGAGGCAGGAATAGTTTTGAAGCCTATATAGTTTATTGTCCCCGCGTCTGAACCAAGGAGAGCGGGTGGTGCCAAGTTTCGCGGCGGGGGATTATAAAGATGTGTAGTGTTGGGCTTGAGGCTGATATGTGGTAGCCCGGCGAGCTTTAGGCGCTTCGATATTTTTTATAGCAGCCTTCATGCGGCGGGCCGTAGACCCATACTCGGTGGCTAATAACGAAGACTTGAGAGATGATGCCAAATACCTGCGGGTTCAACCTTTATGGCTTCATCAGCTTGAAAGGCTTTCCCAATTTGACCCATATTGATTCCTGAAGATATTTACATGCGTACCAAGTCAGGCTCGGAAGGGGCACTCACAGCGAGAAGATCAAGTGCCGGAGTATAGCTGACGGAGCCATTTCTGACCTTGCTAAATCTCAATCTGTGGCAAACGCTTTCGCCTTGCCCTGCCTGCCCCCCAGCCCACCCGCCGCCGACAGCTTCATCAGCCGCTGAAAGGTCGGGCATGCCAGGTGATCCTGCTCGGGGCACTGCGCCGCATGCCGCAAACCGCGGCTCATTGCCTGCAAGCGCTTGATGCGCCTGTCCAGTTCATCCGCCTTGGCGGTGAGCACTTGCCGATCAACCTTTAGGTCCACCAGCATCGCACCCACCTCATCCAGCGAAAACCCTGCGGCCTGGCCCAGTGCGATCAGTGCCAGCCGGTCTGCTACCTCTGCACCGAACTGGCGTCGCTGGCCAGGGTCGCTCAGGGCGGTGATCAACCCTTTTTTCTCGTAGTAGCGCAGTGTCGAGGCGGGTACGCCTGTGCGCTTCGCAACGTCGGCAATGTCCATGTTCGGCTCTTGACTTGAAGTTGACTTCAACTTCTATGCTGCTCGCCAGGGTAATAACCGTCAATGCCGGAGACTTTCAAATGACGATAACTGCACTGCTTTCAGCGGCGTTGCCCATAGGTATAGGCGCAACTGTCGTGATGGATTTGTGGGCGTTGCTGCTAAGGCGGCTTGGGGTTACCACGTTGAATTTCGCCATGGTCGGGCGCTGGGCTGGGCATCTGCTGCGCGGGCGGGTATGGCATGCAGCAATTGCCAATGCGAGGCCGGTGCGGCACGAGCGGGCCTGGGGGTGGGTGATTCACTATGTGATCGGCGTTTGCTTTGCGGTGGCGTTCGTTTTGATGGCGGGCGAGGGCTGGTTGCGGGCGCCTACGCTAGGGCCGGCGCTGGCATTTGGTGTCGGTACTGCCGTGGCACCGTTGTGTCTGATGCAGTCGGCAATGGGGGCCGGGTTTTTTGCGTGCAGGACGGCGGCGCCGGTGCTTGGTTGCCTTAAGAGTGTGCTGACGCATGGGGTCTTTGGGGTGGGGTTGTTTATGGTGGCGTTGGTTTGAAAAGGGGGCGGTTAGCCGCCATAGCGTTCGACCAGCCGCTCGATTTCCCCTGATGCCTTCATTCGCACCAGCGCCCGCAGAAAGGCCTGTGCCGGGATGTCGGGGTCATTACGCACCATGCACCCCAGGTCCTGGTCATCCAGCACCGCCAGCGCCTGCAGTTGCTGCCCCGCAGGCAACTGGCGGTTGAACCACTGCAAGGACAGCTGGTTGCTCACCGCGTAGCGGTAGCGACCGGCCTGCAGCTTCTGCAGGGCCAGCAACTGGTTACGGCTGTCTTCACGGTGCATGCGGTTCTGCGCCAGCAGCGGTTGCAGGGTGGCATAGGTGTAGCCCAGCACCGTGCCGATGGCCTGGGGCGGCAGTTGCTCCGGGAGGCCAGGGCCGGCTTCCCCGGCGCGGGCTACCAATACATCGCGCTGGTGAATCAGCGGGATGCTCCAGATGAAATCCTTGGGCCGGTCGATCAGCCACTGGGTGCTGACATAACAGCGCACATCGATGTCGCCGCCGTTCATGGCCTCTTCCAGCCTCAGCCTGGCCATCACGTGGTATTCGGCACGGGCACCCGCCGCCTGGGCGGCCGCCTGCATCAGGTCGTACAGAAGGCCTTCGACCGGCTGATCGCCTTCGATGCGCACCAGTGGCATGCTCCAGCTCTCCGCCACCGAAAAACGCAGCACCGGCTGATCCGCCAGGCATTGCGCCGTCCATAACAGCAACAGGGCCAGCAAGGTTCGCAAAGCAGTTCCTCCGTGAGCCGCACAGGTGATAGCCAAGTCTAGGCCAACCAGGCAGGGTGCAATTTTGCCCCCGCTCCGCTAGCATTAGCGATCTTCCGCACTATCAGGCTACGATGGTTTTTCGATGAGTTATCAGGTTCTTGCACGTAAATGGCGTCCGCGCTCGTTTCGCGAAATGGTCGGCCAGGCCCATGTGCTCAAGGCCTTGATCAACGCGCTGGACAACCAGCGCCTGCACCATGCCTACCTGTTCACAGGTACCCGTGGTGTGGGCAAGACTACCATCGCACGCATCATAGCCAAGTGCCTGAACTGCGAAACCGGCATCACCTCCACCCCCTGCGGCACCTGCTCGGTGTGTCGCGAAATCGACGAAGGCCGCTTCGTCGACCTGATCGAGATCGACGCCGCCAGCCGCACCAAGGTGGAAGACACCCGCGAGCTGCTGGACAACGTGCAGTACGCCCCCAGCCGCGGTCGCTTCAAGGTCTACCTGATCGACGAAGTGCACATGCTGTCTACCCACTCCTTCAACGCCCTGCTCAAGACGCTGGAAGAGCCGCCGCCCTACGTCAAGTTCATCCTGGCCACCACCGACCCGCAGAAGCTGCCGGCTACCATCCTGTCGCGCTGCCTGCAGTTCTCGCTGAAGAACATGAGCCCGGAACGGGTGGTGGAACACCTCAGCCACGTGCTGCAGGCCGAGAACGTACCCTTCGAGCCCGATGCGCTGTGGCTGTTGGGCCGTGCGGCAGATGGCTCGATGCGCGATGCCATGAGCCTGACCGACCAGGCCATCGCCTTTGGCGAGGGCAAGGTGCTGGCCGCCGATGTGCGCGCCATGCTCGGCAGCCTGGACCATGGGCAGGTCTACGATGTGCTGCAGGCGTTGCTCGAGGGCGACGCGCGGGCCTTGCTGGAGGCCATTCGCAACCTGGCCGAGCAGGGCCCGGACTGGGCAGGTGTGCTGGCTGAAATGCTCAACGTGCTGCACCGCGTGGCCATTGCCCAGGCGCTGCCAGAAGCCGTGGACAACGGCCAGGGTGATCGCGAGCGGGTGCTGGCCCTGGCTGCGGCACTGCCGGCCGAGGATGTGCAGTTTTATTACCAGATGGGCCTGATCGGCCGCCGTGACCTGCCTTTGGCGCCGGAGCCGCGCGGTGGGTTCGAGATGGTGCTGCTGCGCATGTTGGCATTCCGCCCGGCCGATACGGACGATGCGCCGAAGCCGCAGCTAAAGCCAGTGGGGATCAGCCAGGCCACAGCTGATTCCGCCAAGCCGGTGGCAGCCCAGGCCCCCGTGGCGCAGCCGGCAGTGCAGGCCGTGTCGATTGAGCCGGCGGCGGCTGCCCCGGACGTGGAAGTGCCGCCACCGGCCACCGCTGACCACGAGCCAGAGGCGCAACGCGACCCCGAAATAGAGGCCGAAATCGAAGCCATCTCGGTGCCCGAGCCCGTCGCCGAGGTGGTCGACCTGCCCTGGGAAGAGCCTGCGCTGCCTGTCGCCCAGGCCGCTGCCTTGGCGCCTGCGCCCGAGCCCGAGCCTATTGCGCCGCCCGTTGCACAGCCGGCTGTGGCCTCCCATGACGACGCCCCGCCGTTCGACCCCGGCGCCTATGCCGCCGTGGGCATGGACCGCGACGACGAGCCGCCGCTGGACGAAGACTATTACGTGGGCGAGAGTGACCCCGCTGGCTTCAGCTACCTGGACGAGCTCGCCGAGCATGTGCAGGAGGAGCCCGCCCAGCCTGCTGCCGAGCCATTGCCTGCAGCCAGGCCTGCCACCGGCCTGGCCCTGCAATGGCTGGAATTATTCCCGCAGTTGCCCGTATCGGGCATGACAGGCAACATCGCAGCCAACTGCACGCTGATCGCGGCCGAGGGTGACGACTGGCTGCTGCACCTGGACCCTGGCCAGGGTGCGCTGTTCAACGCCACCCAGCAGCGGCGCCTGAACGAGGCGCTCAACCAGCACCTGGGTCGCACCCTCAACCTGCGCATCGAACTGGTCCTCCCCGAGCAGGAAACCCCTGCCCAGGCGGCTTCACGCAAACGCATCGAGCGCCAGCACGAAGCCGTGACCTCGATCGAGCAAGACCCGTTGATCCAGCAGATGATCAAGCTGTTTGGCGCCAAGGTGTGTCAGGATACTATTGAGCCTGTAGAGGCCCTGGCCAGTCAGGGCCAATAACTGATAACCATGCAGCCGGCTTCGTGGCGGGCTGCATCACATGACCCAATCGAGGTATCTCCCCATGATGAAAGGTGGCATGGCCGGCCTGATGAAGCAGGCCCAGCAGATGCAAGAGAAGATGCAGAAAATGCAGGAAGAGCTGGCCAACGCGGAAGTCACCGGCCAGTCCGGTGGCGGCCTGGTCAGCGTGGTGATGACTGGCCGGCATGACGTCAAGCGCGTCAGCATCGACCAGAGCCTGATGTCGACCGAGGAAGACGACAAGGAAGTGCTGGAAGACCTCATTGCCGCAGCCCTGAACGACGCTGTGCGCAAGATCGAGCAGAGCAGCCAGGAAAAAATGGGCGGCATGACCGCTGGCATGCAATTGCCACCGGGCTTCAAGATGCCGTTCTAAGGCATTTTCAGGCTCACAAGCCGCCGCTGAAACCAGCGGCGGTTTTTTTTTGCGCTGTTAGCAGCGTACTGCGGTCGAAATAGCCAGGCGCAGGAACAATGGCGGATTTGACGCCACTGCCCACGCTGGGTATAAACCGCCTCTTATTGATTTATCAGGCCTTTCCCATGAGCTTCAGCCCTCTCATCCGCCAACTGATCGATGGCCTGCGCATCCTGCCGGGCGTTGGCCAGAAAACCGCCCAACGCATGGCCCTGCAGCTGCTCGAGCGCGACCGCAGCGGCGGCATGCGCTTGGCCCAGGCGTTGACCCAGGCCATGGAAGGGGTAGGGCATTGCCGTCAGTGCCGTACCCTTACAGAGCAGGACCTGTGCCCGCAGTGCGCCGACCCACGCCGTGACGATACCCAGCTGTGCGTGGTGGAGGGCCCCACCGATGTCTACGCCGTGGAGCAGGCCGGTTACCGTGGCCGCTACTTCGTGCTCAAGGGCCATCTGTCCCCGCTGGACGGCCTGGGGCCCGAGGCCATTGGTATTCCCCAGCTGATGGCGCGCATCGAGGAGCAGGGCACCTTCAGCGAGGTGATCCTGGCAACCAACCCAACGGTGGAAGGTGAGGCAACAGCCCATTACATCGCGCAGTTGCTGGCCGAGAAAGGCCTGGTGGCATCGCGCATTGCCCATGGCGTGCCCTTGGGCGGCGAGCTGGAAATGGTCGATGGCGGCACCCTGGCCCACGCGTTTGCGGGCCGTCGGCCGATCTCGCTGTAACCGGGCGCGCTGCAAGCCGACCCTGCAGCACGCCGCTTGGCCGCTCAGCGCTCGCTGAGGGAAAACTCGGTAAGGCAGAAGGTGGGCACGCCCGCGGCCTGCAAACGGCGCGAGCCATCCAGTTCGGGGAGGTCGATGATGGCTGCGGCCTCGAACACTTGCGCACCGGTGCGGCGCACCAGATTGGCAGCTGCCAGCAGTGTGCCGCCCGTCGCAATCAGGTCATCGAAGATCAACACCGAATCCCCTTCGCACAGGCTGTCGGCGTGCACTTCAAGGAACGCTTCGCCGTATTCGGTCTGGTAGCCTTCGCTGAGCACGTCGGCGGGCAGCTTGCCCTGCTTGCGGAACAGGATCAGTGGCTTGTTCAGCTGATGGGCGATGATCGAACCGATCAGGAAGCCGCGCGCGTCCATGGCGCCGATGTGGCTGAACTCGGCCTCGATGTAGCGTTCGATAAACTGGTCGGCTACATAGCGCAGCCCGCGCGGCGACTGGAACAGCGGGGTGATATCGCGGAAGATCACACCCGGTTTGGGGAAGTCCACTACCGGGCGGATCAGGGCTTTGAGGTCGAAAGCGTCGCTGTGCATTGTTGCAGGTATCCTGGGAAAACGAATGGCCAAGTATACCTGCTAAAGCGCGCCTCAGGCCTCGATTGCACCACCGGCCAGCGCGCACAGCTGGATCGGATCCAGAATGTGCACTTCCTTGCCTTCGGCATGCAGCAGGCCGTTCTGCTGGAAGCGGGTGAACACCCGTGACACGGTTTCCACCGCCAGGCCCAGGTAGTTGCCGATTTCGTTGCGCGACATGCTCAGGCGGAACTGGTTGGCCGAGTACCCACGGGCGCGGAAGCGCGCCGACAGGTTGACCAGGAAGGTGGCGATGCGCTCGTCGGCGGTTTTCTTCGACAGCAGCAGCATCATCTGCTGGTCGTCGCGGATTTCACGGCTCATCACCCGCATCAGCTGGCGGCGCAGCTGGGGCAGTTGCACTGACAGCTCGTCCAGGCGCTCAAAGGGGATTTCGCACACCGACGTGGTTTCCTGGGCCTGGGCCGACACCGGGTAGGCCTCGGTGTCCATGCCCGACAGCCCCACCAGTTCGCTGGGCAGGTGGAAGCCGGTGATCTGCTCTTCGCCGCTGTCGCTGAGGCTGAAGGTTTTCAGGGCGCCGGAGCGAACTGCGTAGACCGAGCCGAAATTGTCACCCTGGCGGAACAGAAACTCGCCTTTTTTCAGCGGGCGACCCCGCTTGACGATTTCATCCAATGCATCCATGTCTTCCAGGTTAAGCGAAAGAGGCAGGCACAGTGGGGCCAGGCTGCAATCCTTGCAATGGGCCTGGTTGTGTGGGCGCAGTTTGACTGGCTCGGACATTTTGACTCGATCCTTGTGGGAAAGCACACATAAGCCGTAAGGGTAACCCACGAAGGAGGGTGTAGGCCAGCGTGCTCGACTATGGTACGACCCGGCGAAACCCCCGGCAGGCAACTGCCGGAGTTCCTGTGCGCTTATGGTCCGCCTGGCTGGGGCGGTTGTCCATGCGGCTGAACGCCTCGGCCGTCAGATCACCCGCGAAAAGCGCTGGCGGTTCTGCATGGCCAGGTAGGCGTCGAACACCATGCACACCGAGCGCGCCAGCAGGCGGCCGGCTGGCAGGATCCGAATGCCCTTTTCGTCCAGGCGGATCAGGCCGTCGCGCTGCAAGGTCAGCAGCTCAGGCCAAAGGTCGTTGAAGTACCCCCGGAAATCGATGGTGAAGGCTTTTTCGATAGGCTCGAAATCCAGTTCGAAGTGGCAGATCAGTTGCTGGATCACCGCCCGGCGAATACGGTCGTCGGTGTTGCACAGCAGGCCGCGCTGGGTGGCAAGCTGGGCGTTGGACAGGCTGTCCTGGTAGGTGTTGAGGTCGCTGCTGTTCTGGCAGTACAGGTCGCCGATCTGGCTGATGGCCGAAACGCCCAGGCCGATCAGGTCGCAGTGCCCGTGGGTGGTATAGCCCTGGAAGTTGCGCTGCAGGGTGCCTTCTTCCTGGGCGATGGCCAGTTCGTCGTCTGGCAGGGCAAAGTGGTCCATGCCGATGTAGCGATACCCTGCGGCGGTCAGCTGATCAATGGTGGCATGCAGCATCTCCAGCTTGGCGGCTGCGCTGGGCAGCTCGCCGGCCTCGATGCGCCGTTGCGGCATGAAGCGCTCGGGCAGGTGGGCATAGTTGAACACCGACAGCCGGTCGGGCTGCAGGCGGATCACTTCTTCGACGGTGCGGGCGAAACCTTCCGGGGTTTGCCGTGGCAGGCCGTAGATCAGGTCAAGGTTGATCGAGCGGAACTGCAGGGTGCGGGCAGCTTCGATCAGCGTGCGCGTCTGCTCCAGGCTTTGCAGGCGGTTGACCGCACGCTGTACGGCGGGGTCCAGGTCCTGCACACCCAGGCTGACGCGGTTGAAGCCCAGCTCGCGCAACAGCCCCATGGTCGACCAGTCCGCTTCGCGGGGGTCGATTTCGATGCCGTAATCGCCGGAATCGTCGTCCAGCAGGTTGAAGTGCTGGCGCAGCGTCGCCATCAGCTGGCGCAGTTCCACATGGCTGAGGAAGGTGGGCGTACCGCCGCCAAAATGCAGCTGTTCAACACGCTGTTTGCCATCCAGGTGGCAGGCCACCAGCTGGATTTCCTGCTCAAGGCGCTGCAGGTAGGGCGCCGCACGGGCACGGTCCTTGGTGATGACCTTGTTGCAGGCGCAGTAGTAGCAGATGTTGGCGCAGAACGGCACGTGCACGTACAACGACAGGGGGCGCACCGCCCGACGGCTCTCGCGCAGGGCGTGCAGCAGGTCGAACGAGCCCACCTCGCTGTGCAGTTGCACGGCGGTCGGGTAGGAGGTGTAGCGTGGCCCGGCCAGATCGTAGCGGCGGATCAGGTCGGTGTCCCAACGTAGGTCGTCGAGCATGAGGGCGGTCCCCGGAAAGAGCAGCAATGCTCCGGAGTCTAGGGGCGTCTGTAGGAATCTGTGTTGATTTGTATCAACCGCCCGCGACACGTGGCCGTTTCAGTGCCCCATAAGCCAGTGCTGGTGCGGGCCGGGCAGGGTCCAGATGCCGAACAGCATCACCAGCACCCCGCCTGCCATGCGCACGCTGCGCCGTCTCAACAAAGCGTTTACCCGTTCTGCCGCCAGCCCGGTGGCCAACAGCACCGGCCAGGTACCCAGGCCAAAGGCCAGCATCAGGGCCGCGCTGTAGCCTGCATTACCTTGGCTGGCCGCCCACAACAGGGTGCTGTAGACCAGGCCGCAGGGCAGCCACCCCCACAGGGCCCCCAGCAGCATGGCCCGGGGTACGCTGGACACCGGCAGCAGGCGCGTCGCCAGCGGCTGAATGTGCCGCCACAACCCGCGCCCCAAGGCCTCCACCCGCGTCAGCCCGCTCCACCAGCCGGCCAGGTACAGGCCCATGGCAATCAGCAGCAGCGCCGCCGCCGTGCGCAGCACCACCGCTGCCGGGCCGCTGGCCACGGCCCAGCCGGCCAGGCCCAGCAGCAGCCCGGCGCAGGCATAGCTGCACACGCGGCCGAGGTTGTACGCCAGCAGCAGGCGCAGGCGCCTGCTGCGTTGCTCGGGGGGGATGGCCAGGGTCAGTGCGCCCATCAGCCCGCCGCACATGCCCAGGCAGTGGCCACCGCCCAGCAGGCCCAGCACCAGGGCAGAACCCAGCAGGGGGAGCAGGTCATGCACGGGGTGGTTGTTCCTCGGGTTGTTCGTGTGAGGGGGGCAGGTCGGTCGGCGGCGCCTTCACCGCTGCCTGGTGGCGCGGGTCCTGGTCGTCGAACAGAATGCTGTGGGCGGGGCTTTCCAGGTCGTCGTACTGCCCGCTGTCCACTGCCCAGAAAAAGATGTACACGGCCACGCCGACCAGCAGCAACGCCGCAGGGATCATGATATAGAGGGCGGGCATGGCGATTTCCTCACCTGGTAGGTTGCAGGGGTGCCCGGTGATGCCAGGGCGGGCTGGCGGGTCAGGCGCAGAGCGTTGAGCACCACCACCAGCGAGCTGACCGACATGCCGATGGCTGCCCATACGGGGGTGACCCAGCCAACCGCCGCGAAGGGCAGCATCAGGCCATTGTACAGGCTTGCCCACAACAGGTTCTGGAGGATGTTGCGCCGTGTGCGCCGGGCCAGCTCGAAGGCCAGTACCAGCGCCTGCAGGCGGTTGGACAACAGCACGGCATCGGCGCTGGTCTTGGCAAGGTCGGTGGCGCTGCCCATGGCGATGCTTATGTCGGCGGCAGCCAGTACCGGCACGTCATTCACCCCGTCACCCAGCATCAGCACCTTGCGCCCAGCCTGTTGCAAGGCCTTCAGCCGCTCCAGCTTGTCGTCCGGGCACAGGCCGCCCACGGCTTCGTCGATACCCAGTTGCGCGGCCACTTCGGTGACCATCGGCGAGCTGTCGCCCGACAGCAGCAGCGTGCGCCAGCCACGGGCACGGCAGGCGGCAAGCAGGGCAGGGGCGTCGTCCCGCAGGCGGTCGTCCAGGCCGAACCAGGCCAACGGCCCCTGGCGCCCGCCCAACAGCAGCCACTGGCCCCGGGGCTCGGGAATGGCAGGTGCCGGTGTGCCACTCAAGGCGCACACGAACGCCGCCTGGCCGATGCGCAGGCGTTGGCCGTCGACCTGCCCCTCAAGGCCCAGGCCGGGTACCGTCTGAACAGCCTCGGCAGCCCTGGCAACGCGGCCAAACGCCCTGGCGATGGGGTGCTCGGAGCGGTTTTCCAGGGCGGCGGCCAGGCTCAGGCATTCATCGGCCCCCAGGCTGCCCAGCGGGCGAATGCTGCGCAATGTCAGGCGGCCTTCGGTCAGTGTGCCGGTCTTGTCGAAAATCACCGTATCGATCTGGTTCAGCCCTTCCAGCACATGGCCCCGGGTCACCAGCAAACCCAGCTTGTGCAAGGTGCCGGTGGCGGCTGTCAGCGCGGTGGGGGTGGCCAGCGACAGTGCGCATGGGCAGGTTGCCACCAGCATCGCCAGCACGATCCAGAACGCGCGGTCAGGGGCTTGCTGCCACCACCACAGGCCGATGGCGACGGCGGCCAACAGCGAAAACAACAGAAACAGTTGCGAGGCGCGGTCGGCGATTTCCGCCAGGCGCGGCTTTTCGGTTTGTGCCCGCTCCAGCAGGCGCACGATGGCCGACAGGCGCGAGTCATGGCCCACGGCCTCGACCGCTACATGCAGGGTGCTTTCGACGTTCAGCGTGCCGCCCGTCACACGCTCCCCAACGCGGCGCGGCTGCGGCAGGTATTCGCCTGTCAGCAGTGACTCATCCACACTCGAGCGGCCCTCGACGATGCACCCGTCGGCCGGGATCACGGCCCCGGGCAGCACCTGCACGGTATCGCCGCAGCGCAGTTCGCTGAGCAGAATGCGCTCGCTGCGGCCCAGTGCATCCAGGCGCAGGCACGAGGCTGGCAGCAGGTTGACCAGCTGCGCCGTGGCCGCAGCCGTGCGCTCGCGGGCACGGCGTTCCAGGTAGCGGCCGGTCAGCAAGAACAGCGCGAACATGCCCACCGTGTCGAAGTACAGCTCACCGCTGCCGGTGATGGCGGTCCAGATGCCGGCACCGAAGGCCAGGGCGATGGCCAGTGACACCGACAGGTCCATGGTCAGGTGGCGCGTGCGCAGGTCGCGGGCAGCCCCTTTGAAAAACGGCGCACAGCTGTAAAACACGATCGGGATGGTCAGGAACAACGCCACCCAGCGCAGGATGGTGTGCATCTCGGGCGACAGGTCGATGTTGAACTCAGGCCAGGTGGCCATGGTTGCCATCATCGCCTGGAACCATAGCAGCCCGGCCACGCCCAGGCGGCGCAAAGCGCTGCGGTTTTCCCGGGCCAACTGCTCGGCGGCCTGGTCCGGCTGGTAGGGGTGGGCGGCATAACCGATCTGGCGCAACTGTGCCAGCACCGCGGAGAGCGGCAACTGCTGGTCGTCCCAGCTCAGCAGCAGGCGGTGGTTGGACAGGTTCAGGCGTGCCTCGGCCACGCCGGGCAGGTTGCGCAGGTGCTTGTCGATCAGCCAGCCACACGCCGCGCAACTTACCCCTTCGACCAGCAGCGTGGTTTCGGCCAGTTGGCCTTCGTGGCGCACGAAAGCCTGCTGCACATCGCTGCGGTCGTACAGCGCCAGCTCATCCTGCAGCTGCCTGGGCAGGGCGTCGGGGTTGGCGCTGGTTTCACTGCGGTGCTGGTAATAGTGCTCAAGCCCCCCTGCCACGATCGACTCGGCCACCGCCTGGCACCCTGGGCAACAGAATGGTCGGGGCTCACCCAGCACGACGGCGCTGAACTGGCTGCCCGCAGGAACGGGCAAGGCACAGTGAAAGCAGGGGGTGGGTTGGGTCATTGCTGGCGCTCGGCACCTTGCAGGGCTTCGTCACCCAATTGCAGGTCCACCCCGTGCTCGACCTTTTCTTCCTCGAACAGGCGCCATACCTGGCCGCCTTCGTTGCCCAGCAACTCGACGAAGCGGCGGCCGTCCACCTTGTCATCCAGTTGCCCCACGTACCGGCCCGCTTCGGCCTGGCTCAGCAGTACCTTGCGGTCTTTCTGCGGCTGGGTCGGCGAAATCAGGTTCAGCTCCAGGGTTTGCGGGTGGCTGCTGCCGGTCAGGCGAAGGTCCACCTCGCCGGTCAGCTCATCCAGGTGCACGCTGGCTTTAAGGCCCAGTTGCTGGGCCAGCAGTTCGCGGTCCAGGGAGCGGTTGATGCCCTTGCCAGCCTCGTAGTAGTTGTCGTTCACCAGGTTGTCCGGGTTGCGGACGGCGATGCTGACCATGGTCAGGCTCAGGCAGACCGAAGTGGTCAGGATGCCGATGATGATCCAGGGCCAAAGGTGCTTGTACCAGGGGCTGGCGGCGGTGGCAGGCATTGTCGTGCGTCTCTCCTAGCGGATCTGGGGGCCGATGAAACGGCTCTTGGCTTCAACCTGTGCGTCGCTGTCATCGGCGCTCTTGAGGATGAAGGTGACTTCGTTGGTGGTCGAGGGCAGCTTCTCGGGTGCCACCGACAACTGCACGGGCAGGCTGACGATATCGCCGGCGGCCACGTGAATCTCGCGTTGGCCGTCCAGTTTCAGGTCCGGCAAGCCGGCGGCGTCCAGTACGTAAACATGGTCGCGCTGGTCCTTGTTCATCACCTTGAGGCTGTACACGTTCTCGATCCGCCCCTGGGCGTTCTCGCGGTACAGCACGCGGTCCTTGCTCACGTCCAGGCCCACCAGTGGCCGGATGGCGAAGGCCGTGGCCAAGGCGCCGATCATCACCAGCAGCACGATGGCGTAGCCAATCAGCCGTGGTCGCAGCATGTGGGTTTTCTGGCCGGACAGGTTGTGCTCGGTGGTGTAGCTGATCAAGCCTTTGGGGTAGTGCATCTTGTCCATGATGCTGTCACAGGCATCGATGCACGCCGCGCAGCCGATGCACTCGATCTGCAGGCCGTCGCGGATGTCGATGCCGGTGGGGCACACCTGCACGCACATGGTGCAGTCGATGCAGTCGCCCAGGCCCTTGGCCTTGTAGTCCACGTCTTTCTTGCGCGGGCCACGGGTTTCGCCACGGCGCGGGTCGTAGGACACGATCAGGGTGTCTTTGTCGAACATCACGCTCTGGAAGCGGGCATAGGGGCACATGTACACGCACACCTGCTCGCGCAGCCAGCCCGCATTGCCATAGGTGGCGAGGGTGAAGAAGCCGACCCAGAAGTACGACCAGCCATCAGCCTGGCCGGTGAAAAATTCGATCACCAGTTCGCGTATCGGCGCGAAGTAACCGACGAAGGTCATGCCGGTGACGAAGCCGATCAGCAGCCACAGGCTGTGCTTGGCCAGCTTGCGCACGAACTTGTTGCCGCTCATGGGCGCCTTGTCCAGCTTCATGCGCTGGTTGCGGTCGCCCTCGGTGACCTTTTCGCACCACATGAAGATCCACGTCCACACGCTTTGCGGGCAGGTGTAGCCGCACCAGACGCGCCCGGCGTACACGGTGATGAAGAACAGGCCGAAGGCGGCAACGATCAGAATGCCCGACAGCAGGATGAAGTCCTGGGGCCAGATGGTGGCGCCAAAGATGTAGAACTTGCGCTCCGGCAGGTCCCACCACACTGCCTGGTGGCCGCCCCAGTTCAGCCATACAGTGCCGAAATACAGCAGAAACAGCGCCGCGCCGCCTACCATGCGCAGGCGCCGGAACAGGCCGGTGAAGGCGCGGGTGTAGATTTTTTCGCGCGAGGCGTAGAGGTCGACGGAGTCCTTCCCTTTGCTGGCAGGCGGGGTTACGTCATGTACCGGAATGTGCTTGCTCATCATCATGTCCCACGGCAGTGGAGAAACGCTGCGGCCAGTGCATGCCGGCTGCAGTCTCGCGCAATCTGCTAGCGCTCTGCGGGCCATGATACGCCGGTGATGGCACGCAGTGGTCGCGTTGCGACCTTATGCCGCATTGGGTTCACGCCATGAATCGTGATATGGCGAGTGTCAATTGATCCAGGTCATCAGGCGGCGAGAAATGCGTGGCTGTACTGGCCTCTTCGCGGCTGAAGCCGCCCCCACAGAGGCCCGCACCCACCGCAAAAAGGGTGGGGGCTGCGTGGGGCGGTTTGACCCGCGACGGGGGCAGGCCTGCTTACTCAGCCTCGGCCGGCGCATCCTGATGCGACAGGCTGTACACGTAGGCGGCCAGCAAATGCACCCTGTCATTGCCCTGCAACTGCTCTTGCGCCGGCATCTGCCCTTGGCGGCCATAGCGGATGGTCTGCTGCAGCTGGGCAAAGCTCGAGCCGTAGATGAACGCCTGCGGGTGCGTCAGGTTTGGCGCACCCATGGCCGGCGTACCCTTGCCCTCGGGCCCGTGGCAGGCCACACAATTGGTCGCGAAGATCTTCTGGCCGTTTTCCACATCGGCCTTGACGCCCTCGGGCAGCGTGCGCCCATCGAGCTTGCTGACCACGAACGCGGCCACGTCGGCCACGCCCTGTTCGCCGATCACCTCGGCCCAGGCCGGCATCACCCCATGACGGCCACCCATGATGGTCGCCTTGATGGTGTCCGGCTCACCGCCCCAGCGCCAGTCGTTGTCGGTCAGGTTGGGGAAGCCATAGGCGCCCTTGGCGTCCGAGCCGTGGCACACCGAGCAGTTGGAGGCAAACAACCTGGCCCCCATTTTCAGGGCCTGCGGGTCTTTGGCCACGTCCGCAATGGGCATGGCGGCGAACTTGGCGAAAATCGGGCCGAAGCGGGCGTCGGCCTTGGCCATTTCCTTTTCCCATTCATGGGCGCCCGTCCAGCCGGCCTCGCCGTTGGCGAACTCGGTCTGCTTGTCGTTATCCAGGTAGCTGTACCCCGGCAGCATGCCCTTCCAGTTGCCCAGGCCCGGGTACAGCACCAGGTAGCCCAGGGCAAAGACGATGGTGCCGACGAACAGCCAGAACCACCATTTGGGCAGGGGGTTGTCGTACTCCTCGATGCCGTCGAAGGCATGGCCGACGGTTTCGTTGGTGACTTCGTCGCGCTGGCCCTTGCGGGTGGACAGCAGCAACCAAGTCAGCGCGAAGATAGTACCCAGGGTCAGGACCGTGATGTACACACTCCAGAAGGTTGTCATTGTTGTTTTCTCCCAGACGCGTTTGCTTGCGCTTGCTCGACGTGGCGGCGGGCCTCGGGGTCATCTGCGAATGGCAGCTGGGTCGCTTCGTCGAAATCCTTCTTGCGGCGTGGGCTGAACACCCATAACGCCAGCCCGACAAAGGCCACCAGCACCACCACAGTGCCCAGGCCGCGAATCATCCCGATATCCATCAGCGTCACCGTTTGCTCTTGATGAGGGTGCCAAGGCCTTGCAGGTAGGCCACCAGGGCGTCCATCTCGGTTTTACCCTTGACCGCGTCGCGGGCGCCGGCGATATCCGCGTCGGTGTACGGCGTGCCCAGGGTGCGCAGTACCTCCATCTTCTTCGCCGTATCACGGCCGTCGAGTGTGTTCTCCACCAGCCACGGGTAGGCCGGCATCTTCGATTCCGGTACCACGTTGCGCGGGTTGTACAGGTGCGCCCGGTGCCAGTCGTCCGAGTAGCGGCCGCCGACACGGGCCAGGTCCGGCCCGGTACGCTTGGAGCCCCACAGGAACGGGTGGTCCCACACGCTCTCGCCGGCCACCGAGTAATGGCCATAGCGCTCGGTTTCGGCGCGGAACGGGCGGATCATCTGCGAATGGCAACCCACGCAGCCTTCGCGGATGTAGATATCGCGCCCTTCCAGTTCCAGCGCGGTGCGCGGCTTCATGCCCTCCACCGGTTTGTTGGTGACGTCCTGGAAGAACAGCGGGACGATCTGGGTAAGGCCACCGATGCTCACGGCGATGACCATGAAGAACGCCAGCAGGCCTATGTTCTTCTCAACGGCTTCGTGCTTCATCAGTGCGCTCCCACGATGACGATCTTGGCGGCTGCCTCGGCTTGTACCGGGTTGGCGGCCCGTACCGTGCGCCAGACGTTGTAGGCCATCAGCAGCATGCCGCTGGCGAAGAACGCGCCGCCCAGCGCCCGCACGATGTAGCCGGGGTGGCTGGCTTGCAAGACTTCGACGAACGAGTAGGTCAGGGTGCCGTCATCGTTGATCGCACGCCACATCAGGCCCTGGGTGATGCCGTTGACCCACATCGAGGCGATGTACAGCACGGTGCCGATGGTGGCCAGCCAGAAGTGCGCGTTGATCAGCCCGACGCTGTGCATCTGCTCGCGGCCATACAGACGCGGGATCATGTGGTACACGGCGCCGATGGAAATCATCGCGACCCAGCCGAGGGCGCCGGCGTGCACGTGGCCGATGGTCCAGTCGGTGTAGTGGGACAGCGCGTTCACCGTCTTGATGGCCATCATCGGCCCTTCGAAGGTGGACATGCCGTAGAACGCCAGCGAGACCACCAGAAAGCGCAGGATCGGGTCGGTGCGCAGTTTGTGCCAGGCACCCGACAGGGTCATCATGCCGTTGATCATGCCGCCCCAGCTCGGTGCCAGCAGGATGATCGACATCACCATGCCCAGTGACTGGGCCCAGTCGGGCAGGGCGGTGTAGTGCAGGTGATGTGGGCCGGCCCAGATGTACAGGGTAATCAGCGCCCAGAAGTGCACGATGGACAGCCGGTACGAATAGATGGGCCGCTCAGCCTGCTTGGGCACGAAGTAATACATCATGCCCAGGAAGCCCGTGGTCAGGAAGAAGCCCACCGCGTTGTGCCCGTACCACCACTGGATCATGGCATCGGTTGCACCGGCGTAGGCCGAATACGACTTGAACAGGCTCACCGGCAGGGAAATGTGGTTGACGATGTGCAGCATGGCCGTGACCACGATGAATGCGCCATAGAACCAGTTGCCCACATAGATGTGCCGGGTTTTGCGCTTGACGATGGTGCCGAAGAACACCACGGCGTAGGTCACCCAGACGATCGCCAGCAAAATCGCCAGCGGCCATTCCAGTTCGGCGTACTCCTTGGTGGTGGTGTAGCCCATCGGCAGGGTGATCAGCGCACCGGCAATCACGGCTTGCCAGCCCCAGAAGGTAAAGGCCGCCAGGCTGTCGGAAATCAGCCGCGTCTGGCAGGTGCGCTGAACCACGTAGTAGCTGGTGCCGAACAGCGCACAACCGCCGAAGGCGAAGATCACCAGGTTGGTGTGCAGGGGGCGCAGCCGGCCGAAGCTGGTCCAGGGCAGGTCCAGGTTCAGTTGCGGCCAGACCAGTTGCGAGGCGATGAAGACGCCGAGGCCCATGCCAAGTATCCCCCACACCACCGTCATGATGGCGAACTGGCGGACGACCTTGTAGTTATAAGCAGTCGGACTGGTTGCAGTGCTCATTCTAAGGTTCCACGGTTTTATGTTCTTGTTGGTCGAAAATCGGCGCCAGTATCGATAACCACCTGGGATATCGCAACGCAACTTTGGTACGCCGACCCGTGTCCAGCCCTGTTCGAAGGTGGCACGCAAGGAACAGGATGCTGAAGATTGTACACAAACAAATATTTGTTATGTGTACCGTTTTTCGTTTTTTTCTGATCGAACGGTCAACCTTTTGCGTGCGCCAGCGCCAGGCCGTGCACGGCGTGTACAAGGTGGCAGAAAGTCTAGTTGGGATAGTGGGGGGTGCAAGGAGGGGG
>NZ_JACVVG010000063.1:0-21012 GCF_016647875.1 Pseudomonas sp. S36
CGTTTTTTTCGGGCCAATTAGGCCTGCGCCATTTGCGCGCGGACGCCTTGGGGTACGACGCGATGTCGCGTGGAACAAACCAGGCGGCGGCGCTCGATTTCATAGGCGCTGCACCTGTAACGGCGAACACCTCGCAACCCTCACCCGATTCGATGCCGAGCGTGAAGCCATCACGTCGCGCATCGCAAACAACCTCCCCCCTACAACCCCTCCAACTCCGCCATCAAATCACTCAGCCGATCAACCTTGTCCTCATCCAGCGCACTGCCCTGCAGCCCCTCCACATACACCGCCAGTTCCTCCACCGTGCTGCACTCGAACATCGCCCGTAGCGGCACGTTCAGTTGCAACTGCTTCTGCACCCGGGAGGCGATCTGCGTGGCCAGCAGGGAATGCCCGCCCAGCTCGAAGAAGTTGTCGTGCACACCCACCCGTTCGGCCTTGAGTACGTCGGCCCAGATGCCGGCCAGGGTCTCCTCCAGCGCGGTACGGGGTGGCTGGTAGGCCTGGCTGTGCTGGCCGCCGATTTCGATGGCTGGCAGGGCCTTGCGGTCCAGTTTGCCGTTGGCGTTGTGCGGCAGGCTATCGAACCAAGCCCAGTGCAACGGCACCATGTATTCCGGCAGCTCCGCGCGCAGCCGTTGCTTGATCTGCTCCAGCAGTGCGCCATCCCCGGCCACACCCTGATGGGCCACCAGGTAGCCCACCAGATGCTTGCCGTTAACGCCCTCCTGCACCGCCACCGCTGCATCACGCAGGGGTGATTGTTCGTGCAGGCGCGCTTCGATTTCGCCCAGTTCGATGCGGTAACCGCGGATCTTCACCTGATGGTCGATACGCCCAACGTACTCCAGCACCCCGTCTACACGCCGCCGCGCCAGGTCACCGGTGCGGTACAGCCGCTCACCCGGTGCCCCGTAGGGGTGCGGGATGAAGGCCAGGGCCGTGCGCACCGGATCGCTGACGTAACCACGCCCCACACCGGTGCCGGCTACGCACAGTTCCCCCACCGCCCCCAGTGGCACCAGGGTCTGTTCGTCGCCCAACAAGTACAGCCGGTTGTTGTCAGTCGGCGTGCCGATAGGCAGGTAGGTGCCGCGGGTAGATGCGGCATCGACGCGGAAGAACGCCACGTCATCCGAACACTCAGCAGGGCCGTAGGCATTGACCAGCCCGATATGCGGGTAACGTTGCAGCCACTGCGCGGCCAGCTCCGGCGGCATGGCCTCGCCCGTCGGCAGCATCCAGCGCAGGCCGTCCAGGGCCTGGTGTTCGTTCGCCAGCATGCCCTGGATCAGCGAAGGCACGCTCTCCAGCACCGTAATGCCGGTGGCTTGCACATGGGCCAAAAGACCCTGGGGATCATGGGCAATGGCATTGGGCACGATCTGCACCGTGGCACCGAACAACGGGGCAGCGAGGAACTGCCACACCGAAATATCGAAGCTTTGCGACGCCGTCTGGGCGATCACGTCCCGCTGGCTCAGCTCAAGGTAAGGCACTTTGCTCAGCTGGTTGTTGAGCATGCCGCGCTGCTCCACCATCACACCCTTCGGCAGCCCGGTGGAGCCTGAGGTGTAGATGACGTAGGCCAGGTTATCCGGCCCGCTGTAGATACCCGGGTTATGGCTGGCTACCTGGCTGGCCTGGATGTCCTCCCACACCAGCAACTGCACCTGCCCTTGCAGGCCGCCCAGCAATTGCCGGGCCTGCTCGGCACAGCCCGCTGTGCACACCAGCACCGGCGTGCTGCTGAGCGCGATGATGCCTTGCAGGCGTGCGCTTGGCAGGCCCGGGTCGAGCGGCAGGTAACCGGCACCCGCCTTGAAGCTGCCGACGATCATGCCCAGCAGCGGCAACCCGCGCTCGGCCAGCAGGGCCACCGGCTGGTCCAGCTTCACCCCGGCTGCCACCAGGGCGTGGCCCAGGCGGTTGGCCGCCAGGTTGAGCCCGGCGTAGTCGTAGGAGGCCTCTTGGCAGCGGGCCACGGTACGCTGCGGGTGTGCGGCCACCTGGGCCTCGAACTGCGCGATGTAGCTGTGCTCCAGCGGGTAGTGGTGCGCAGTGCGGTTGCAGTCGTCCAGCAGGTAGCGCTGCTCTTCGGCGCCCAGCAGCGGCAGCTCGCTCACCTCACCGTCGAAGCCTTGCACCAGCGCCAGCAACAGGCGCTTGAACTCGGCCAGCAGGCGCTCGACCGTTGGGTAGTCGAAATACCGCTGGTCGAACGACAGGTGCAGGCCCAGGTCGTCGCCCGGGTAGCACACCGCCGTCAGCGGGAAGTTGGTGTGGGTACGGCCCGAATCGGAGCTGGCATTCAGGTGCTGGGCGTGGTCGAGCACGGCAGTTTCCACCGGGGCGTTCTCGAACACGAACAGGCTGTCGAACAACGGCTGGCCCTTGGGCAGCTCGCTACATTCCTGGATCGCCACCAGCGGCAGGTACTCGTACTCGCGCAGCTCCATGTTGCTTTGCAGCAGGCCCTGCAACCACTGGCGCACACTGCAGCGCTCACCCGGGAGCGGCAGGCACACCCGCAGGGCGACGCTGTTGATGAACAGGCCGACGGTGCGTTGCATCTGCGGCATGCTCACCGGCCGACCGGCAACGGTCACCCCGAAGGCCACGTCGCGCTCGCCGCTGTAGCGCGCCAGCACCAGGGCCCAGGCCGCCTGGGCGAAGGTGTTGACGGTGAGCTGATGGGCCTGTGCCAGCTCACGCAGGCGCACACCCTCGCTGGCTTGCAGGCGGGTGTAGCAGTCACCGACCACCATGCCGCTGCCGGCGTGGTCATGGCGCAGCGGGCGGTCGCTGGGGATGGCGGTTGCGCGTTCAAAGCCGGCCAGGTTGGCCTGCCACCAGGTGCGGGCATCCTCCAGGCCCTGGCGTTGCAGCCAGCCAATGTAGTCGCGATAGCGCGGTGGCACCGGCAACTGCGCCGGGCGGCCTTCGCCCAGCGCCTGATAGACCTCGAAGAAGTCGTTCATCAACAGCGAGCGGCACCAGGCATCGATGAGGATGTGGTGGTTGCTCATCATGAACCAGTAGCGCTCGTCCGCCACGCGCACCAGGCGCAGATGGAACGGCGCCTCACGCAACAGTTCGAAGCCGGCTTCGCGCTCCTGCTTGTGCAGTGCCTGCAGGCGGGCTTCCTGGGCGGTGTCGTCAAGGCAGCGCCAGTCCTGGTAATCCACGGGCAGGTTGCCCGGTTTATGGATGATCTGCAGCATGGCCTCGCCGCTGTTCCAGCTGAACGAAGCACGCAGCGCTTCGTGGCGCGCCACCACCGCCTGCCAGGCCTGGGCGAACCGCTGCGGGTCCAGGGCGCTGTTGATGCGGTAGCGGTCCTGCATGTAGTAAAGGCCGGTGCCGGGCTCCAGCAGGGTGTGCAGCAGCATGCCTTCCTGCATTGGGGTCAGCGGGTAGACGTCCTCGATCTGCGCAGCCGGTACCGGCAAGGCGTCGATCTGCTCCTGGGTCAGGTGCGCCAGGGGGAAGTCCGACGGGGTGAAGCTGCCATTGCCATCGACCAGGCAGTGGGCCACCAGTGCCAGCAGCTCCTGCCGATAGGCTTCGGCCAGGCGGGCGATGGTTGCCGGGTCATAGCGTTCGGCACTGAACGTCCAGCGCAGTTGCAGGGCGCCGCCGTACACCTGCCCGTCCACGCTCAGCCAGTTGGGCAGTGGCGCATCCGGGTCATGGGCCTGGCCGGCCGGTGCCTGCAGTGGCTCGAACAGCGCCGCGCCGTCGAACTGCTGGTCGAACTGCCCCAGGTAATTGAAGGTGATCCGCGCCTGCGGCAAGGCCGCCATCTGTTCACGGCCGGTTTCGTCGCCCAGGTAACGCAGCACACCGTAGCCCAGGCCCTTGTGCGGCACCTGGCGCAGTTGCTCCTTGATACGTTTGATAGAACCGGCGCGCGCAGCGTCGTCATCACCCGCCAACGGGCGCAGGCTCAGCGGGTAGGCGTTGGTGAACCAGCCGACGCTGCGGGTCAGGTCCATGTCTTCGAACAGCCCATCACGGCCATGGCCTTCGAGCTGCACCAGCACTTCCTGGTCGCCGCTCCAGCCGCACAGGGCCCGCGCCAGTGCCGTCAGCAGCAGGTCGTTGACCTGGGTGTGGTAGGCAGCCGGCGCTTGCTGCAACAGTTGCCGGGTCTGTTCCACGTCAAGGCCGATGGCCAGGGTGTGGGCGTGGCGGTGCAGGTTGCCGCCCTGGGGGTGGTCGCAGGGCAGTTCGCGGCGCACGCCACCCAGTTGGCCTTGCCACCAGCCCAGCTCGTCGCGCAGCGAATCGCTGCCAGCGTAATTCGCCAGGCGTGCCGCCCAGTCGCCCTGGGTGTGGGTCTTGGCCGGCAGCAACTGGCTGCGGTAAAGCGCCTGCAGGTCTTCGAGCACTACCCGCCACGACACACCGTCGACCACCAGGTGGTGGATGGCCAGCAACAAGCGCTGAGCGCCCTGCCCGTCGCTGACCAGCAAGGCGCGCAGCAGTGGCCCGCGCTCCAGGTGCAGGCTGCGCTGCACGTCGGTGTACAGCGCCTGGCAGTCGGCAAAATCAGCGACCGTGGCGGTCCACAGCAGTTGCTCGGCAGCAGGCGGGGCATACTCGGCCTGCACGCGGCCATGGGCCTGGACGAAGCGCAGGCGCAGGCTGTCGTGGTGCTGCACCAGGGCTTCCAGGGCCTGCCCCAGCACTGTTTCATCCAGCGGCTGACGCGCCTGCAGCAAGACGGCCTGGTTCCAGTGCTGCGGCTGCGGCACATCGCTGTCGAAGAACCAGTGCTGGATGGGCGTGAGGCCGGTCTGGCCCGTGCGCTGGCCCTGCTCGATGGCGCTGGCCGTGTCGCTGCGCTGCACCACGGCGGCCAAGGTCTGGATGGTCTGGTGCTGGAACAGGTCACGCGGGCTGAACTGCAAACCGGCCTGACGGGCGCGGCTGACCACCTGGATCGACAGGATCGAGTCGCCACCCAGCTCGAAGAAGTTGTCGTTCACGCCCACCTGGGCAAGGTTGAGCACATCACCCCACACCTGCGCCAGCTGCGCTTCCACTTCGTTACCCGGGGCCTGGTAGTGCTGGCGGGCCTGCTCCAGGTCCGGCAGGGGCAAGGCGCGGCGGTCGAGCTTGCCGTTACCCATCAGCGGCAGGCTGCCGAGCAGCACCAGGTGCGCCGGGACCATATAGTCGGGCAGGTGCTGGCGGGCATCGGCCTTCACCGCCTCGCGCAGCCGGGCCTGGGCCTCGCTGGCGGCGCTTGCCTGCTGGCACACCAGGTAGCCAACCAGTTGCCGGCCACCCGGCAAGTCCAGTGCCAGCACCACGGCCTCTTCCACATCGGCATGGGCCTGCAGGCGGCTCTCGATTTCACCCAGTTCGATACGGAAACCACGAATCTTCACCTGCTGGTCGGCACGGCCAACGTACTCCACCAGGCCATCCACGCCCAGGCGCACCAGGTCGCCCGTACGGTACAGGCGGCCACCTTCCGTGCTGAACGGGTCGGCGACAAAGCGCTCGGCGCTCAGGCCCGGGCGGTCGTGATAACCCTGGGCCAGGCCCGCCCCGCCCACATACAACTCGCCTATGCCGCCTTGCGGCAACAGGGCCAGGTCTTCGTCCAGGATGTAGGCGGTACGGTTACCGATGACGCGCCCGATCGGTACGCTGCCCAGGTCTGCCCCCAGCACCTCGGGCGCCAGGCAGGCCAGTGGCATGACCACAGTTTCGGTGGGGCCGTAGGCGTTGAAGCACTGCTGCGGCGCGAAGGCCTGGCGGATGCGCTGCAGGTGCTCGCTGGTCAGCGCTTCACCCCCGGTGATCACCAGCCGTACCGGCAGTTGCTCGCCCTGCGCACCCAGGTATTGGGCCAGCTGGCTGCCGTAGCTGGGGGTAAAGCCAAGAATGCTCACCTGCTGCTCGCGCACCAGCTGGCAGATCTCCTGCGCGCCCCACTGCCCCTGGGCCCGCAGGACCACACGGGCCCCACACAG
The DNA here is from genome assembly GCF_016647875.1 of Pseudomonas sp. S36. Classification (NCBI taxonomy): domain Bacteria; kingdom Pseudomonadati; phylum Pseudomonadota; class Gammaproteobacteria; order Pseudomonadales; family Pseudomonadaceae; genus Pseudomonas; species Pseudomonas sp. S36. The sequence continues at coordinate 5,994 of NZ_JACVVG010000063.1, forward strand.
CAGTGGCACCCACAGGCGCTCGCTGGCCGCATCGAAGTTGATCGAATAGAAGTGCAGTTCGCAGTCATCACTGCGCATGCCGAACGCGGCGATCACCGCCTGGCAGTGCATGGCGAACTCGCCGTGGCTGACCACTACGCCCTTGGGCTTGCCGGTGGAACCGGAGGTGTAGATCAGGTAGGCCTGGTGCTGCGGCAGGCTGACGTTATCCAGCGGCGCATCGCTGAAGGCAGCCAGGCTGGCGGCATCGTCCTCGAGGCACCAGCGGGCGACGCCCTCCGGCAGGTCGCCCAGTGTGGCCAACAACGCCCGCTGGCTCAGCAGCAGGCCGATGCGGCTGTCCTCGATCATGTAGCGCAGGCGGTCGAGCGGGTACTCCGGGTCGAGGGGTACGTAGGCGCCGCCGGCCTTGAGGATGGCCAACAGGCCAATGACCATTTCCAGCGAACGCTCCAGGGCCAGGCCCACACGTACTTGCGGCCCCACGCCGCGCTCGCGCAGGGCGCGGGCCAGGCGGTTGGCACGCTGGTCGAGTTCGGCATAGCTCAGGTGCTGGCCGGCAAAGGTCAGGGCACCCGCCTGGGGCGTGCGCGCAGCCTGGGCGGCAAACAGGCCGTGCAGGGTCTGGCCCAGGTCGAAGCCCTGCTCGGCCTGCAACTGCCCGGTGAGCGCCTGTTGCTCGGCGCCGGTCAGCATCGGCAATTGGCACAGGCGTTGTTGCGGGTCGTCGAGCAGGCCCACCAGCAACTGCTGCCAGTGCTCGGCCATGCGCGCAATGCGCGGCTCATCGAACAGGTCGCGGCTGTAGGTGAGGCAGCAGCCCAGGCGGCCGTCGAGGTCGGTGACCTCCAGGTACAGGTCGAACTTGGTGGCACTGGCGTCGTTGACCAGGTAGTCCACTTGCATGCCCGCCAAGGTGCGGCTTTGCTGGAAGGCCCAGCGCTGCACGTTGCACATGACCTGGAACAGCGGGTTGTAGGCGCTGCTGCGGGGCGGCTGCAAGGCCTCCACCAACTGGTCGAACGGCAGGTCCTGGTGCGACTGGCCCTCGATGGCAGCCTGGCGCACCTGCTCCAGCAGCGCACTGGCAGTCATCTGGCCATGCAGCTGGCAGCGCAGCACCTGGGTGTTGAGGAAGGCCCCGATCAGGCCTTCGCTTTCCGGGCGGATGCGGTTGGCCACCGGGGCACCGATGCGCAGGTCACGCTGGCCGCTGTAGCGGTGCAACAGGGCCGCCAGGGTGGCGGTCATGGTCATGAACAGGGTCAGGCCGCGCTGGGCATTGAAGGCATGCACGCGGCTTACCAGGGCAGGCGCCAGCTCGAAACGGTACAGCGCGCCCCGGTGGCTTTGCACGGCGGGCCGTGGGCGGTCGGCGGGCAGTGCCAGCACAGGGTGCTCGGCGCCCAGGCGCTGTTGCCAATAGGCGAGCTGACGGGCGCCCTCGCCGCTGTCCAGCCACTGGCGCTGCCACACGCTGTAGTCCAGGTACTGCACGGGCAGCGGTGCCAGTGGCGAGTCGCGGTCATCGACAAAGGCCTCGTACAGCTCGCCCAGCTCGCGGGCGAAGATGTCCATGGCCCAGCCTTCGGTGACGATGTGGTGCAGGGTGAGCACGAAGAAATGCTCGCGCTCACCGGCTTTCACCAGGCAGGCGCGCAGTAGCGGGCCGCGCTCCAGGTCGAACGGCTGGTGGGCCTGGTCATCCGCCAGTTGCTGCAGGCGTTGCTGGCGGGTCTCGGCGGGCAAGGCGCTGAGGTCCTGCCAGTGCAGCTGCAGACGGGTGTCTGCCGCCACGCATTGGTAGGGCACGCCATCAATGCTGGGGAAGGTGGTGCGCAAGGTTTCGTGGCGCACCAGCAGCGCCTGAAGCGCCCGTTCGAAAGCATCCACATGCAAGGTGCCGCGCAGGCGGGCCATGCCGCCGACGTTGTAGGCCGGGCTGCCCGGCTCCATCTGCCAGAGGAACCACATGCGCTGCTGGGAATATGACAGCGGCACGGCCTGGCGGCGGTCCACACGGGCGATTTGCCCTTGCAGGTTGCGTTCACCGGCTGCCTGGATGCGCGCGATTTCGGCGCAGAACGCCCCCAGTTCGCTGGCGTCGAACAACGCCTTGAGCGGCAGTTCCACATCGCAGGCCTGGCGCGTGCGCGACACGATCTGGGTGGCCAGCAGCGAGTGCCCGCCGAGGGCGAAGAAGTCGTCCTGCAGGCCAACGCGCGGCAGGTTCAGCACCTCGCGCCAGATGGCGGCGACTGTTTGCTGCAGCGCCGTCTGCGGCTCGACGTGTTCGCGCTGCTGCCACACCGGGGCCGGCAACGCCTTGCGGTCGACCTTGCCGCTAGGGCCCACGGGCATCTGCGCCAGGGGCACGAGCTGCGCCGGCACCATATAGGCGGGCAGTTGCGCTGCCAGCACGTTCAACAGGTCGGCTGGCTGCGCACTGCCGCTGTAGTAGCCCACCAATTGCGCGCCTACGGCGTCCTGGTGAATGAGCACCAAGGCCTGCTCGACGCCGGCCTGCGCCAGCAGGCACGCCTGCACTTCCTCAGGCTCCACGCGGAAACCCCGCACCTTTACCTGGTGGTCCAGGCGGCCGAGGTATTCCAGCGCTTCGAGCTGCGGCTGCCAGCGGGCGCGGTCACCGCTGCGGTACAGCCGCTCGCCATGGCCATCGGGCTGGGGCACGAAGCGCTCGGCGGTCAGGCCTGGGCGGTTCAGGTAGCCACGGGCCAGGCCCGCGCCACCGAGGTACAGCTCACCCGGCACGCCGGGGGCGGTCAGTTCGAGTTCGTCGTCCAGTACCCGGCACAGCACATTGCCCAGCGGGCGACCGATGGGCGAGCGCTCGCCATCGGCCACCTGGCAGTGCCAGTGGGTGACGTTGATGGCGGTTTCGGTCGGGCCGTAGCGGTTGTGCAGTTGCACCTGCGGCAGCACCTGCAGCACGCGGTCACGCAATGCGGCGGGCAAGGCTTCACCACCGGAGAACACCCGGCGCAGGCTGGTGCAGCCGGCCGCCTGGGGCTCCTGGGCAAATACCTGCAGCAGGGGCGGTACGAAGTGCAGCGTGGTCACAGCATGGGCCTGGACCAGGGCAGCGATGCGCTGCGGGTCGCGGTGCTCACCGGGGCCGGCGAGCACCAGCCGGCAACCGGTGACCAGCGGCCAGAAGCACTCCCACACCGACACGTCGAAGCTGATCGGTGCTTTTTGCAGGAGCACGTCGCTGTCGTCCAGGCCGTAGGTAGCCTGCATCCACTGCAGCCGCTCGGCCAGCGCGCCATGGGTATTGCCCACGCCTTTGGGCTGGCCGGTGGAGCCGGAGGTGTAGATCACATAGGCCAGGTTGTCGGCTTCCAGGTGCAGGCCCGGGGCCTGGCTGGGCCAACTGTCGAGGTGCAGTTGATCAAGGGCGATCACACTCACGCCGTCGACCTGCGGCAGGTTGTGCAGTGTATTGCTGTGGCTGAGCAGCAGGCTGGCCTGGCAATCCCTGAGCATGTAGGCCAGGCGTTCGGCCGGGTAGTCCACATCCAGCGGCACGTAGGCACCACCGGCCTTGATAATGGCCAGCAGGCCCGCCATCAACTGCGGCGAGCGCTCCACGGCAATGGCCACGCACGTATCGGGGCCCACACCCTTGTCGCGCAGGTAATGGGCCAGGCGGTTGGCCTGCTGGTGCAGTTCGGCATAGCCGAGGCTGCCGCCCTCCCAGGCCAGCGCCACGCGCTGCGGGTGAAGCCGGGCCTGCTCGTTGAGCTGCTCCACCAGCAGGCGCTGGGGCGCAGGTGTCGGGGCCCGGCCCCAGCCCAGCAACTGCGCACGGGCCGCTTCGCTCAACAGCTGCACGTCGCCCACCGGGCGTTGCGGGTTGGCGCACACCTGCTCGAACAGGGCCAGCAAATGCTCGGCCAAACGCTGGACAGTGCTGGCCTCGAACAGCTCACTGGCATAGTCGAACGCCAGGCTCAGGCGGCCCTGGTGGTCTTCCTCGCTGTGCAGCTGCAGGTCGAACTTGGCTTCACGGCTGTGCCAGGGCAGTTCCTCGGCCAGCAGCCCGGGCAGGCGGCGCAAGGCCGACAGGTCGCGTTGCTGGTGGTTGAACATGACCTGGAACAGGCCCTGCTCGCGGGCATCGGGCAACGCCTCCAGCAGCTGTTCGAACGGCAGGTCCTGGTTGGCCTGGGCCTCGACGCTGGCCTGGCACACCTGGGCCAGCAACTGGGTGAACGGCAACCGCCCATCGACGTGCGCACGCAGTACCTGGGTGTTGATGAAGAACCCCACCAACCCCTGGGTTTCCAGGCGCGGGCGGTTGGCGTTGGGGATGCCCACGCGGATGTCAGCCTGGCCGCTGTAGCGGTACAGCAACGCCTGCCAGCCCGCGAGCAGCACCATGAACAGGCTGGCCTGCTGCTCACCGGCCAGGCGCTTGAGGGCTTCGGTGAGGCGTGTGGGCACCTTGACCTGCAAACGCGCGGCAAGGTGCTCACGCTGGCGGCTGCGGGGGTGATCGGTGCACAGGTCCAGCGCGGGCAATTCGCCTGCCAGGTGCGCCTGCCAGTACGCCAGCTGGCGCTCGGCCACACCGCTGGCCAGCCATGCTCGCTGCCAGGTGCCGTAGTCGGCATAGCCCAGGGTCAGCGGCGCCAGCTTGGCCTCCAGGCCCTGGCAACCGGCCGCGTACAAGCGGGCCAGTTCGTCCAGCAGAATGTTCAGCGACCAGCCGTCGGCGACGATGTGGTGCAGGGTTACCCAGAGCTGGTGGTGTTCATCGTCCAGACGCGCCAGGGTGACGCGCAGCAGCGGGCCCTGGGTCAGGTCGAACGGCTGGCGGGCCTCGGCTTCACGCTGCAGGGCGACCTGATCGCCAGGCAGCCCATCAAGGTCAAGGTGCTGCAGGGCCAGCGGCTGGGCGGGCAGGATGTGCTGCAGCGGCTGGCCGCCTGCCTCGCTGAATACCGTACGCAGGGACTCGTGGCGTTCCACCAGCGCCTGCAGTGCAGCCTGCAGTGCGTGCTCATCGAGTTCGCCCCGCAGCACCAGCCCGGCCGGAATATTGTAGGCCGCCGACTGGGGTTGCAGTTGCCACAGCAGCCACAGGCGGTTCTGGGCCAGCGACTGGGGCAGCGGTTGTTCACGCTGCACTGTGCCGATGGCAGCCGCCTGGGGCAGCCCTTGCGCGACAATGGCTGCCACTGCGCGGGTGTAATCGGCCAGCACCGGCGCCTCGAACAGGGTACGAAGACTCAGGTCGATGCCCAGCTCGTCGGCCAGCCGTGCAGTGGCCTGGGTGGCGGCGATGGAATTGCCGCCCAGCAACAGGAAGTGGTCGTCGGCGGCCGCCGTCTCGACGTTGAGAACATCCCGCCATACCTGGGCGATACGCGCTTGCAGGGCATCGCCGCTCAGGGCTCGGGCGGCCTCTGGACGCTGCTGCGGGAAGCGGGCGTAGCAATCCAGGCTGCCCTCTTCCATGCGCAGGCGGCAGGCGGAGCGTTGCAGCTTGCCACTGGAGGTCTTGGGCAGCGCCCCGGGGTTCAGCAGCAGCACCACGGCAGGTGCCTGACGGCAGGCATCGGCGATCACCTGGCGCAGGGTGGTGATCAGCGCCTGGGGGTCTATCGCCTTCTGCACATTGCGGCTGACCTCCACCGCCACACCAATGCCCTCTTCGCCCTGGTGCTCAACGCCGAACACTGCCACCCGGCCTTTGCGCAGCCCCTGAACCTCCTGTTCCAGGGTTTTTTCCAGGTCTTGCGGGTACAGGTTCTGACCGCGCACGATCAGCATGTCCTTCAGGCGGCCGGTCACGAACACCTCACCGTCACGCATGAAACCCAGGTCGCCGGTACGCAGCCAGCGCTGGCCGCCCTGCTCGACGAAGGTGCGGGCAGTCGCCTCAGGGTTGCGCCAGTACCCCAGGGCGATACTCGGCCCTGCCGCCCAGATTTCACCCACCTGGTTGTCGGCCAGTACCTGCAGGTGCTGGGGCTCGACAATGCGCACGGCATGCCCGGGCTGCGGCCAGCCGCAACTCATCAGCACGCTGCCTTCGCCAGGCTCGGCGCGGTGTTCGGCGAAGGCCTGGGCGTCCAGTTCCAGCGCCGCGATGCCTTGGCCACGGCGGCTGCCGCTGACGAACAGGGTGGCTTCGGCCAGGCCATAGCTGGCAAAGAAGCTTTGCGGGTCGAAACCACAGGCCTGGAACCGCTCGGCGAAGGTGGCCAGGCTGTCCTGGCGGATCGGTTCGGAACCCGAATACGCCACGCGCCAGCGGCTGAGGTCGAGCCCTTCGAGGGCGCTTTCGCTGACCCGCTCGCTGCACAACCGGTAGGCGAAGTCGGGGCCCCCGCTGATGGTGCCGCCGTATTCGCTGATTGCCTGTAGCCAGCGCAGGGGGCGTGCCAGGAAGTAGCCCGGCGACATCAGTACACACGGCACGCCGCTGAAAATCGGCTGCAGCAGCCCGCCAATCAGGCCCATGTCGTGGTAAAGCGGCAACCAGCTGACGATCACATCATCGGGGTTGAGGTCGATGCCGAAACCACCGCGGATCAGTTGTTCGTTGGCCACCAGGTTGCCGTGGCTGACCTGGACGCCCTTGGGCAGCGCCGTGGAGCCGGAGGTGTACTGCAGGAAGGCGATGTCGTCGGCCTTGAGCGCGGGTTCGCGCCACGCATCCGCCAGTGCCAGGTCAAGGCCATCGACGGCCAGCAGCTCAGGGGCATCGGCGGCTGAAAGCGCCTCCAGGCCCTGCAGGCTGCCGTGCAAGGCATCGACGGTCAGCAGCAGGCGCGGCTGTGCGTCGGCGATGATCGACAGCAACCGCTGCTGGTGGTGCTGGCGGGCCGATTCTGGCGGGTAGGCGGGCACGGCGATGATGCCGGCGTACAGGCAGCCGAAGAACGCCGCAACGTAGTCTGGCCCGCTGGGGAACAGCAATACCGCGCGCTCGCCATGGCCGGCCCGGGCCTGCAGGGCGGCAGCGATGGCACGGGCGCGCTGGTCGAGGTCCCGGTAACTGAGCACGGCCTGCTCGCCCGGCGTGTCGGCCAGAAAGCGCAAGGCGACTTGGTCCGGGCTGAGCGCGGCACGCTGCGTCAGGGCCTGGACCAGCGTGAGCGGGAGTTCGAAGGCATGCGTCATGGGGTGTTCCTGCCGGTGTCTGGGTGGGCGGGCCGGTTGCACCGCCACCAGGGCGGGCAGCATGGGCGGCCGGGGATGTACACAGGGGAACGGATAGCCAGGGGCAGAAATTAGCGTGTGTTGCCCTGTACGCGGGCCCGAGGAGCGCCCCTCAGGCAGGGCCTGGCTTAGAACTGAAAAATACAGATACTAATTTCGTTTCGTATTTGACAATCATTATCATTCTGAATAGCTTGTCGCACGTCTTAGGACGCATCTGAAGTTTCAGTGCGCCCTTTCCCTTCTGTGACAAGGTGATTTCCATGGCGGAACAACTATCCACAAGTAAGTGCGATTCACCATTACTCCAGGCCTTCGTCGACAACCGCAACATCCTGCTGAAGATTGCTGCACGCATCACCGGCTGTCGTTCACGCGCCGAAGACGTGGTACAGGACGCGTTTTTCAGGCTTGGCAGCGCGCCGCAGATCACCTCCTCGTTCAAGGCGCAGCTCAGCTACCTGTTCCAGATCGTGCGCAACCTGGCCATTGACCATTACCGCAAGCAGGCAATGGAGCTGAGGTATTCCGGTAGCGAGGAAGAGGGCCTGAACGTGGTCATCCAGAATGCCTCGCCCGAAGCCACCCATATCAACCGGGCAGCGCTCGACGACATCGCCCAGGCCTTGAACGAGCTGCCACAACGCACCCGCTATGCGTTCGAGATGTACCGCCTGCACGGTGTGCCGCAGAAGGACATTGCCAAGGAGCTGGGCGTCTCCCCTACCCTGGTCAATTTCATGATTCGCGACGCGTTGGTGCATTGCCGTAAAACGGCCAGCCGGCAAGGTTGAACGGGCGCCGCGCAGCGCATCGCGCTGCGCGCCCGCTCACTCAAACCAGGTCACAACGCTCAAAAAAACGCTCCCGCCCCAGAATCATCAGCGCGGCGCGCTTGTGCGGGAAGTCGAATTCCTTGTCGCAGTGGAAGCACTGGTCATGCATGTAGCCAATCATCCTGGCATTGTCGGCACGCGGCTCGGCCACTACCCGCTGGGTGCGGGGGTCGTCCAGGAACAGGTAGTGCACCAGCGCCGATAGCCAGCTGGCGACCTTGTGCGGGCCGCGGTGGCGCTGTTCGCCCACCAGCATGTGGATGCCGCGGTCGTAGTCATCGGCCGGGTAGAACGGCGCGATGCGGTCTTCCTTGGCCCAATAGGCTTCGAAGTAAGCGAACGGCTCGTCGTCGAAGCAGCCGATCAGCGTCAGGGTATGCGGGTCGGCGTCCAGCTTGCCCAGGTATTCGCGGTGCTGCGCCAGCGTGCCGCCTTCCTGCCAGAACGCCTCTACCCGCGGGTCGTTCTGCCAGCGGTTGAAGCGCTCCAGGTCGTGCTCGATTTCCAGGGTACGCAACGACACCCAACTGCCCAGCCGCGCATCGAAGCGCCGGTACACTTCCCCCCGCGGCTTTGGCGCACGCTGGGGGTGGCGCTTGCCATCGGTGATGCGCATCTGCTGCGGGTACACCGGTGCCACCGACTCGCCCAGCCATGGCTGCGGCAATTGCCAGAACATCCCGCGCTCGCACACATAGTGGCCCGGCTGCTCTTGGCGCAACAGGCCGCTGGCGAGGGCCTGCACGGGCAATTCGGGGATCCGCCAGGCCAGCCGCTGGCAAGCCGGGTTGCGTGACAGCAACCAGTAGCATGCGGCCCACAGCGCCTGGTAGGGCCGCTCGTTGCATGCGTGTTCCAGCTGAACGGCAAATGGCTCACCAGGCTGCACACGCAACTGAATCAATGGCCGCCCTTGTAGAGACAGGCTCAACCGGTTATCCCCCTCCTGGCCATCAAGGCTGCGCCAACGGGGGGGTGACAAGGGCTGCGAAGTGGCATCGAAAGGCATGGGCGTAGCTCGCTGAAGTGGAAAAGTGGGCTCACAGTCCAGAACGAGGGCGCCAAGGCCGAATTTAGTGCAGTTCGGGCGTGAGCTGTATGCCGTAGGGCTCGAAGATGCGGCCCAGTTGGCCATTGTCCCGCAGCACCTGCAGCAGCCCGGCAAACGATTGCGCCGGTATCGGCGCGCCGGGGCGCAGCAGCGCATAGTGGTGGTACAGCTGGTCGATGCGCTGCGAAGGCAGCAGTTGCGCGCGGCTGGCGGGGTTGCGGGCGATGAAGTCGTTGAAGAACGAGCGGGTCACCAGGGCAATGTCGGCCCGCCCCGCCTGCACCATCAGCAGGTTGCTGTCATGGGAGTAGGTGAGCGTGGCATTGAACGCATTGCGCAGGTAGCCGGGGTCGGGGTTGAACCCGGCGAATGCGTAGTGGTAGCCGTTGAACAAGGCCAGGCGTTTGCCCCGCAGGTCGTCGAAATAGCCAGGGCTTTGTGCGTTGCTGGTGCGGGCAACGAACACCTCCGCGTCTTCCAGGCCCATGTCCACGGCCTGGTGCGGCACCTGTGCCCAGCCCCATTGCGGGTTTTCAAAAATGGCCATGTCGGTGCGGCCCTGCTTGAGGTCGCTGAAGCGGCGTTGCACGGAGGTGGGCACCAGCACGAACCGATAGCCCGGCTGCAGGCGGTTGAGGGCATCGATCAGTTGCACCAGCAGGCCGGCGCCAGCGCCCTGCTCGGGGCGCACGGTATAAGGGGGAAAGTGCGCAGCCCCGACCCTGACCTCGACCTGCTCGGCAGCCCATGCCGGTGCCGCCAGCCAGATCGCGGCAAACAGCAGCAAGGTCGACAGGGCCTTAAGGCCGGGCGCTGGAGTCAAGACGGACACTCATCACGTTGGATGCCTGGGTATGCCTAAGCTAGGCGCTTTCCAGGGGCGGCACAACTGCCGAAACCTGACCTTTATGCCAAAGCAGGCGGCAAAATGCCAGGGGGTGCCTGAACGCCGGACTTTGGCTACGCTCTAGCAGGATCTGCAAGGGAGCCTGGTATGGGCCATTGGTTGGTGATCGACCTGGAAGCGACGACAGACGACGGCGGCTGGCCAGTCGCAGACATGGAAGTGATTGAAATCGGCGCAAGCCTGGTGACCCGTGAAGGCCGTGAAGTGGACCACTTCCAGCGCTTCGTGCGGCCCCGGCGCAGGCCGCAGCTGACACCGTTCTGCCGGCAACTGACCCACATCAGCCAGGCCAACGTGGACACGGCCGCACCGTTCGCCGAGGTATGGGCAAGCTTCGAGCGCTGGCTGGGGCATCACCGCGAGCAATTGCAGGCGTGGGTGAGCTGGGGTGACTACGACCGCCAGCAACTGGCCCAGGAGTGGCAGCAGCACGGCCTCGACAGCCTGTTGCGCGCCCTGCCGCACATCAACCTCAAGCAGCGCTTTGCCAAGGCCCGCCACCTGCAACGGCCCACGGGGCTCAACAGCGCGTTGCAGATGGCTGGCATGCACTTTTGCGGGCAGCAGCATCGGGCCCTGGAAGATGCGCGCAACACCGCGCGGCTGCTGCCGTTGAGCCTGCCAGCCGGTTGACCCGCGCTGCCGTTCAAAGCAGATGACGGGGCCTTTGGCCTTGGGCATACTGGCCAGCCTTTTTGCCCTCTTCTTTTTTCTGGAGTCGCCCATGTTCAAGGTCAACGAGTACTTCAACGGCACCGTCAAGTCGATCGCCTTCACGGGCGAGGAAGGCCCGGCCACCGTTGGGGTGATGGCGGCAGGCGAATACGAATTCGGTACGGCCAAGCGCGAAATCATGCACGTGGTGTCGGGCGCACTCACGGTCAAGCTGCCAGGCAGTGACAGCTGGGAAACCTTCAAGGCGGGCGACAAGTTCAATGTGCCGGCAGACAGCAAGTTCCAGTTGAAGGTAGCGGTAGATACCGCTTACCTGTGTGAATACCGCGACTGATCCAGCGCGTTCGCGGGGGCCTGCTGCGCAGGCCATCGCGACCTCCGGTCGCCCCTACGGGCGGATCAGGAATTCTGCGGTTAGCCGGGCGGCCGCCTGCAGGTGCTGGTCGTGGCTGAAACCTGAGGCGCGCAGGGGTTTCAGGTCGTGATCGGCAGCGGTCAGCCAGCTGACCTCGATGGCGGGCGATAACCTGTAACCGGCCACCGCCTCCCGGTTACCCAGCGCGTCCCGCTCGCCCTGCACGATCAGGGTCGGCGTCTTCAATGCGGCCAGGTGCTCCACCCGCGGCTTCTCCGGTTTACCCGCCGCATAGAACGGGTAACCCAGGCACACCAACCCATCTGCACCCAGTTCATCGGCCACCAGGCTGGCCATGCGCCCGCCCATGGACTTGCCGCCAATGGCCAATGTGCCTGTGACTAATGGTCGCACCTGCGCATACACCTCACGCCAGCAATCAAGCAATACCTCTTGCGGGTTAGGCGGGCGCTTGCTGCCGCCCTGGCGCCGCTGCGCCATGTAGGGGAACTCGAAGCGCACTATCGCTACCCCAAGCGCCGCAAGCCTTTGCGCCATTTCGTCCATGAACCCGCTGTCCATCGGTGCGCCTGCACCGTGGGCCAGGATCAGGCAAGCCCGGTACCTGCCCCTGCCCTGCAGCTGTGCAGGATCGCAGCGCAAGCCTGGGACATTTCCGACCTTCGCCCATTGATCCCCGTCAATGCAGGCATTTTGCCCATTAATCATGCTTGCCTCGCTGTATAGCCTGCCAATAACCGTGGATGGGAACCCATACATGAACACAACCAGCAGTACCGCCTATAACTACAAGGTGGTCCGCCAATTCGCCATCATGACGGTGGTTTGGGGAATCGTCGGGATGGGGCTCGGCGTCTTCATCGCCGCCCAGCTCGCCTGGCCTTTCTTCAACTTCGACCTCCCCTGGACCAGCTTCGGCCGCCTGCGCCCACTGCATACCAATGCGGTGATCTTCGCCTTCGGTGGCTGCGCCCTGTTCGCTACGTCGTATTATTCGGTGCAACGCACCTGCCAGACCACCCTGTTTTCACCGCGACTGGCGGCGTTCACGTTCTGGGGCTGGCAGCTGGTGATCCTGCTGGCGGCCATCAGCCTGCCGCTGGGCTACACCAGTTCCAAGGAATACGCTGAACTGGAATGGCCGATCGACATCCTGATCACCATTGTCTGGGTTGCCTACGCCATCGTGTTCTTCGGCACGCTGATGAAACGCACCACCAAGCACATCTACGTGGGCAACTGGTTCTTCGGTGCCTTCATTCTCACCGTTGCCATTCTGCACATCGTCAACAACCTGGAACTGCCGGTCAGCCTGACCAAGTCCTACTCGGTGTATGCCGGGGCCACCGATGCCATGGTGCAGTGGTGGTACGGCCATAACGCGGTGGGCTTCTTCCTGACCGCAGGCTTCCTGGGCATGATGTACTACTACGTGCCCAAGCAGGCCGAGCGCCCGGTGTATTCCTACCGCTTGTCCATCGTGCACTTCTGGGCACTGATCACCCTGTACATCTGGGCCGGCCCACACCACCTGCACTACACCGCCCTGCCCGACTGGGCACAGTCGCTGGGCATGGTGATGTCGCTGATCCTGCTGGCACCCAGCTGGGGTGGCATGATCAACGGCATGATGACCCTGTCGGGCGCCTGGCACAAACTGCGCAGCGACCCGATCCTGCGCTTCCTGGTGGTGTCGCTGGCGTTCTACGGCATGTCCACCTTCGAAGGCCCGATGATGGCCATCAAGACGGTCAACGCCCTGTCCCACTACACCGACTGGACCATCGGCCACGTACACGCCGGCGCCCTCGGCTGGGTAGCGATGATCTCCATCGGCGCGATGTACCACACCATCCCGAAAGTGTTCGGCAAAGAGCGCATGTACAGCATCGGCCTGATCAACGCGCACTTCTGGCTGGCCACCATCGGCACCGTGCTCTACATCGCCTCGATGTGGGTCAACGGCATCGCCCAGGGCCTGATGTGGCGCGCAGTCAACAGCGACGGCACGCTCACCTACTCGTTCGTGGAAACCCTGGTGGCCAGCCACCCAGGCTTCATCGTGCGCTTCGTCGGTGGTGCGATCTTCCTCAGCGGCATGTTCCTGATGGCCTGGAACACCTGGCGTACCGTGCGTTCGCCGGCGCTGGATACCGCCCCTGCGAATGCCCAGCTGGCTTGAGGAGACCTGCCTGATGAAACATGAAGTCATCGAGAAAAACGTTGGCCTGCTGGCCCTGCTGATGGTGTTCGCCGTCAGTATCGGCGGCCTTACCCAGATCGTCCCGCTGTTCTTCCAGGACGTCACCAACAAGCCGGTGGAAGGCATGAAGCCCTACACCGCCCTGCAGCTCGAAGGCCGCGACATCTACATCCGCGAGGGCTGTGTTGGTTGCCACTCGCAGATGATCCGCCCGTTCCGCGCCGAAACCGAACGCTATGGCCATTACTCGGTAGCCGGTGAAAGCGTCTGGGACCACCCGTTCCTGTGGGGCTCCAAGCGTACCGGGCCGGACCTGGCCCGCGTGGGCGGCCGCTACTCGGACGACTGGCACCGGGCGCACCTGTACAACCCGCGCAACGTGGTGCCGGAATCGAAGATGCCAGCCTACCCGTGGCTGGTTGCCCAGCAGGTCGACAACAGCCACACCGATACCAAGATGCGCACCCTGCGCACCCTCGGCGTGCCCTACACCGACGACGACATTGCCGGCGCCCGCGAAGCGGTCAAGGGCAAGACCGAGATGGACGCCCTGGTCGCCTACCTGCAGGTGCTCGGCACCGCGATCAAGAACAAGAGGTAAGTGCGATGGAAATGGATATCGGCATGATCCGTGGCCTGGGCACCCTGGTGGTGATGATCGCCTTCATCGGCCTGAGCCTGTGGGTGTTCAACCGCAACCGCGACCGTGACTTCGCCGAGGCGCGCCTGCTGCCCTTCGTCGATGACGGCGTGCCTGCGGGCAGCCAGGAACCTGCAAAACGTGCAGCTGTGAGGAGCAAAGCGCAATGACCGCCTTCTGGAGTACCTATATCAGCGTACTGACCATCGGCAGCCTGATCGGCCTGACCTGGCTGCTGCTCGGGACCCGCAAGGGCCAGAGCAGCGAGACCACCGACCAGACCATGGGGCACAGCTTCGATGGCATCGAGGAATACGACAACCCGCTGCCCAAATGGTGGTTCTGGCTGTTCGTCGGCACCTTGGTGTTCGGCGCCGGCTACCTGGTGCTGTACCCGGGCCTGGGCAACTGGAAAGGCATCCTGCCTGGCTATGAAGATGGCTGGACCGGTGTGAACGAGTGGCAGAAGGAGATGGACAAGGCTGACGCCAAGTTCGGCCCGATCTTCGCCAAGTATGCCGCCATGCCCGTGGAGGAAGTGGCCAAGGACCCGCAGGCACGGAAAATGGGCAGCCGCCTGTTCGCCTCCAACTGCTCGGTGTGCCATGGCTCCGACGCCAAGGGTGCCTATGGCTTCCCCAACCTGACCGACAAGGACTGGCGCTGGGGCGGCGAGCCGGAAACCATCAAGGCGTCGATCATGAATGGCCGCCACGGCGTAATGCCGGCCTGGGCTGAAGTGATCGGTGAGCAGGGCGTGGCGGATGTGGCTGCGTTCGTGCTGACCAACCTCGATGGCCGCAGCCTGCCGGAAGGCGTCAAGGCCGACGCTGCCAAGGGTAAGGAAATCTTTGCCGGCAACTGCGTGGCCTGCCACGGGCCTGAAGGCAAGGGCACCCCTGCCATGGGCGCGCCAGACCTGACCCACCCACAGGCGTTCATCTACGGTTCTAGCTTCGCCCAGTTGCAGCAGACCATCCGCTACGGCCGCCAAGGCCAGATGCCAGCCCAGGCGGACATCCAGGGCAACGACAAGGTGCACCTGTTGGCCGCCTACGTCTACAGCCTGTCCCAAGGCGAAACCGCCGCCCAGTAACCCTCCCCCTCGCTCCGCCGGCCCCCGCCTCGGCCGGCAGG
>NZ_JACVVG010000064.1:0-20456 GCF_016647875.1 Pseudomonas sp. S36
TGTTTCGGGCCAGTCACGCCTGTGACAGGCGCGCGCGACCGCCTGGTTTGTACGCCACGGTACCGCGACATGCGCCAAGGCGTGCGCGCGCCAATGGCACAGGCCTAATTGGCCCGAAACAAGCGTAGGAGCGAGCAAAGCTCGCGATGCACCGGCGCAGCCGGTGCCCCTTCGCAGCGTTCGATAAGCGGTTGATCCCAATACAAACAGAGCCCCACCGCTGGCAAGCCGGCTTTCACTCCGGTCGGATTGGAGCCTGAATCTCTGTTTCCGCGGACACTGGCGCAATGGCTGATCGGTTCTACTCGCGAACCCAACTCGCTCAACCGAACCCCCGGGGCACATCAATCGCCAGCGCCGCTTGCCCCAATGGATGCGTAGCGGCATCAAAGAAGTAAACCGGTGTGTGTGCCAAGCCCTCCAGGCGGCTCATGAAGTGCCGCTTCTGGTTGATCACCGAAGCCTCCCCCAATGGCCGTATGGCGATGGCCAGGTGCTTGGGCCTGGCCTGGCGGATGGCGTCCAGCAGGTGCTGGTCGCTGCTGTCCAGGTGTTGCCCGAACAGGCAGATCCCATCCTGCTCCCCAGCCAGTTGCCCCAGGCACCAACTGAGGTAATCCGAGTTGCGGATGGCCCGCAGTTTTTCGTCGCTGCGGTCTTCGTTGACGAACAGGGGCACCTCACCGGGGGTATTCACGGCGAAGCCTTCGAGCAGCTCCGCGCTGCTGGCACTGCGCTGCCGGGTGGTGCCGTCGGGCAGCTTGAGCAAGTGCATGCCGCCGTGCAGGTGCAGTACCCGGGTGCCTTCGCAGGCTGTGCGGCGTACATCGAAGAAGCCTTGTTCGTCGAACAGTTCGGCGAAGCCCTGGGGCGCGTGCTGCAGGGCCCATGGCAACAGCAGGTCGTAGTTGCTGGTGTACACCCTGCAATAGCTGCGCAGGGCCTGGTTCAGGGTTGCCAATGTGGCAGCGGGCACCAGCGGCCATGGCAGGTGCACGGTACGCACCGCGTGGATCAGCGCTTCCTTGATCGAATAGTAACGGTTCAGCGGCGCTGTTGAATTGATGGCCAGTGCAGCGTTGGTGCGCACGGTGGCATTGAGCGCGCTGAGCACAGGTTCGAACAGCTCCGTGCCCAAGGACTTGAACAGTGCCTGGTCGCTGATCGCCAGGCCTTTCTTGCGGCCGGCGCGCTGGGCTTGCTCGTAGAGCGAGAAATAGCTGAATGGCTTCCACAGCGCACGGCTGGCGCCGTTGCCCACCAGCAAGGCAGCGCAAGGGTGCTGGGTGGCAAGGTCTGGCCAGGGGAGGAGGGTGGCGTCGAGTGCGGGCATGCTGAAGTCCGTTGGGCGAAGCGGGAACGGCAGGACTTTAACATGCCACGCCCTAGCCGAGCGGTTGGGTACCTGCCGCTGGTGCTTCCTCGTGGCGGGTTCTGTTGCGCCATACCCGGTAGGCGCGGATGCCCGCCCGCACCGAACCGAACAGCAGCCGGTCTTCCATTTCCCTGGCCAGGCCCGAGCGCACCAGCATGCGCAGGAACGTGCCACGGGCCCGGGCAATGGCAAACAGGATGCCTTGCGCGGCGAGGGTGTCGCGGGCTTCGCGCAGCGCTGCGATGCCGCTCACATCAATGCTGGTCACCGCTTCGGCATCGAACAGCACAGCCTTGGGCTGCGGTTGGCTGTGAACCGCCTCCAGCAGGCGCATCTTGAAGTAGTCAGCATTGAAAAACAGAATCGCGTCATCAAAGCGGTACACCACCAGCCCGGGCACGGTGCGCGCTTGCTTGTGTTTGCGAATGTCCACCTGGCCTTCTGTGCCTGGCAGCCACCCGAGCACGGCATCGGTGGGTTGGTAGATGGTGTAGAGCAGCCGCAAGATGGCCAGGGTCACGGCGAACACGATGCCGGGCAACACGCCCAGGCCCAGCACGCCGGCTGTGGTCAGCAGGCATAGCCAGAATTCGAAGCGGCTCAGCTTGCGGATGTGCTTAAGCGACTTGACATCGATCAGCCCCCAGCCGGCCATCAGCAGCACGGCGCCTAGCGCGGCTTGGGGGATCCACGCCATGGGCGCGGTGAAGAACAGCAGGATCGCGGCAATGACCAGGGCAGCCACAACCCCTACCAGCTGGCTCTTGCCACCCACCATGTCGTTGACTGCGGTGCGCGAATCGGCGCCGCTGATGGCAAAGCCTTGCGAAACACCGGCTGCCAGGTTGCTGACGCCCAATGCCACGAACTCGTGGTTGGCATTGATGGCATACCCATGCCGGGCAGCAAAGCTGCGGGCGGTGAGCATGGCACTGCAGAAACTCACGGTGGCGATACCCAGGGCATCACGCAGCAGGCTTTTCATCTCGGCCAGGTTGCTGTGCGGCCAGGCCAGTTGTGGCATGCCTGCAGGCACCGGGCCCAGAATGGCAACGCCGAAGCGGTCCAGCCCTAACAGCCCCACCAGCAGCATGAACAGCGCCACCACGGTGAGTGCGGCGGGCAGACGAGGGTAGCGGCGCGGCAGCCAGATCAGCAACCCCAGTGCGGCCAGCCCGATGATCAGCGTGAGCCAGTGGATTTCGCCCAGCCGCTGCAGGAAGTTGATCAGGCTCAGGATGAAGCCGTCACCCTCGATGCTGAACCCCACGACCTTGGACAGCTGCCCGGCGATCAGGCTCAGGCCGATACCATTGAGGTAACCGATCAGGATGGGCCGTGAAAAGAAGCTGGCAATGAAGCCCGCCCGTGCCAGCCCAGCGGCGATCAGCATCACCCCGACCAGCAAGGTGATGATGACCGACAGCTCAGCCAGCCGTTGCGGGTTGCCCATGGCCAGCGGCGCCACTGCGCCAGCGATCATCGCGCAGGTGGCCGCATCCGGGCCCACCATCAACTGCCGCGAACTGCCAATCAGCGCATACACCATCATGGGCAGTACGCAGGCATACAAGCCGTACTGCGGCGGCAGGCCGACGATCTGCGCATAGGCAATGGCAATGGGAATCTGGATGGCCGCCACCGAGAGCCCGGCTTGCAGGTCAGCGTGAAACCATTCGCGGCGGTAATGCAGCAGGTTGGCGAGGCCAGGCAGCCAACGGGAAAGCGCCATGGGGAGTCCTTTCAGGGTGTGTCACAGACCAGTTGCGCATTGAAGCGGATTGGCAGGCAAATGGCCATAACCTCAGTCAAGGCCGCCGCTGGTTCTCCCCTCTTCAAATGCCGGTTTTGGGCCTACCACGGCAAATAACCGCGCGAAAAATTCCAGGTGGACCTCTTCGTATTTGACGCCAGACTCGAAATGGCCAGCGAAGTCGTCCGTTGGCCAGTAGTGCGGCGGATATTGATGCTCGATTGGGTTGCCAGTGTCACGGCTGATGCGACTCGCGCAGAGGCTGTACCAGCGCGATGCCATGCCGGGCGGCAAGAGCCTTGAAACCAACCTGCATGGTGGGATTCCTTTAACGAACGAGCTAAAACGTTAACGATTCACAGGTTCTACACCAAATCGATAAGCATCAAGCCGATCCCGTAGCGCTTCAGGATGCATTATCGAGTATTGATCCAGGCGAACAGAGGCAACGCTATAGGAAGCCGAGCCGGGCTTTGCATACAGTAATACTGGAGGGGAAGACTGCGGGGCGACGTGCGGAAGCTTTGGGAAGCTTGAGGTGGAGCGGGTAGAGGGAATCGAACCCTCAACTAAAGCTTGGGAAGCTTTCGTTTTGCCACTAAACTATACCCGCGTCTGAGCTGCACTTTTTACCAGAACCCGGGGTAAATTAGAAGCCCACGTTATAAAAAATCTAGCATCACCCTGCAACCTCCACGGTTGTGGCTACAGGGTGTGATGCCCGTCACATGGCCAATGCATGCTGCCCTTGAGCTGCTGCCTGATAACGCGGGCGCTTTTCTCGCACGTCTGGTTTCAGGAAGCCCAGCAGCACGGCGCGGGTATCCTCGCAGGCGGCCTTGTGCTCCATGTCCAGAAAGTGGCCGGCGTCGCGAATCGCGCTGAACTGGCATGTGCCGACATGCCTGGCAAACTGCCGTGCATCCGCCACGGTGGTGTACTCATCGCGCTCGCCGTTGACGAACAGCACCGGAATGTCGATGTTGCGCGCGCGGCTCAGGGCCCGCTCCAGGTCGTGCTGCAGCACTTCGTTGATATGGAAGTGCATCTGCGCGTATTCATGGCTGTCCAGGCTGCTGACGTGCCGGTAGTTGAAGCGTTTGAACAGCGACGGCAGGTGCTTGCCAATGGTGTCGTTGACCAGGTTGCCTACTTGGTAGCGGTCGCAGGCGGCGAGGTACTGGCTGCCGCGGCTGAGGTAGTCGTGCATCGGTTCGTTGATCACCGGTGAGAACGAACTGACGACGGCCTTTTTCACCCGACGCGGCTGATGCGCCAGCGCCAGCAGGGTGCTGGCGCCACCCCATGAAAACGACATCACATGGTCGGCCTGGAAGTGGTCGATCAGTTCCAGGAGAATATGGGCTTCGGTTTCCTTGCTGATCAGCCTTTCCTGACGGTTGTGCGGCTTGGATTTGCCGGCGTAGGGCTGGTCGAACAGCACCACGTTGAACTGCGGGTGCAGGTTGCGTACGGTCTGGGCAAACGAGGCCGTGGTGGCAAGCGAGCCGTTGATCAGGATGATCGTTTTCTCGGCCGCGTCCGCGCGATAGAACTCCGTGTAAACCCGATACTGACCTTGAATATCAAGTACAGCGATTTCTGGCCTCATGTCATCGACTCCTGGCGCAAAAAGGGTATTCGCGTCACCTAAAGTGCACGTTTTTTATGACAGGTAGGCATCTGCCTGAAGAGAAACCGGGCCCCGTGTCGATCCTTTGGCACGTGTGTCGACGGTGTTGTTATGGCGGGCAATCTGTTGTGCCCCAAGGCATCGAGACCCTGGGTGGCCAGCAGACAGGTGTCGGCCGTGCAGATATGACTATCCAGTCACATGCAGACTGACGCAGTGGATTCAAGCAGCGCCGCCGGGTTCGCGCAAGTGCCGTTCGGGGGAAAGCAGCGCCCTGCGTCGGGCGGTTGCTTGCCGTTGGTCAGCCAAATCAGACCGCAGCGATTTCCTCGGCCGTCAGTGCGCGAAAAGCGCCAGGTGCCAGCGCCGGGTCCAGCGCAATGGCACCCATGCGCTCACGGTGCAGCTTCACCACCTTGTTGTTGTAGAAGCCGAACATGCGCTTGACCTGGTGATAACGCCCCTCGACGATGGCCAGCCGCGCCTGGCGCGGCCCCAGAATGTGCAGCTGGGCGGGTTGGGTGACGAGGCCTTCGAAGGCGAAATGAAAACCCTCGAGAAACTTGGCGACGTAGTGCTGGCCGATCTCGTCTTCGGTGTCGACCAGGTAGTGCTTGGGCAACTTGGTGGCCGGCTGGGTAAGCCGGCGCGACCATTGCCCATCGTTGGTGAGGAGCATCAGGCCGGTGGTGTTGAAGTCCAGCCGCCCGGCAATGTGCAGGCCGTGCCGCGCCTCGGCGGGCAGCAGGTCGAGCACAGTGGGGTGTTGCGGGTCGTGGGTGGCACTGACGCAACCGGCTGGCTTGTGCAGCATCAGGTAGCGCGCGGGGTAGCCTGCCTGGAGCACCGCGTTATCCAGCGCCACATGGCTGAATTCGCGCACCTGTGCCAAGGGGTCGCTGACCACCTGCCCATCCACGCGCACGCGCTGCTGGGCCAGCAGCATGCGTACTTGCTGGCGGTTGTAGTTGGGCAGGTTGGCAAGAAAACGGTCAAGGCGCATGGCTGTCAGTTGACCGGGGCGGGTGGCAGTTGCGCCTCGACGGCTGCGCAGCGTGGGCACAGGCAGGCTTTGCCGCGCAGCTCGGCGGGCAGCGCCTGGATGACGGCGGGGTCGATGCGGGCGCTGTAACACCAGCAGGCCTGGGTGGCGCTGCGTGGGTCGGCCAGGCTGCACTGGTTGAGGGCGCCGCACGCAGGGCAATGTTGGTTGTCATTCATTGTGCAGTTCACTGCAGACGCGGTTGCGGCCAGCCTGTTTGGCACGGTACAGGGCGCTGTCGGCGCGGGTCAGCAAGGTGTGCAAGGTGTCGTTTTGCCGCAGGTTGCTGACGCCGATGCTGGTGGTCAGGCGCAGGGGCTGGTCCTCGTAGCTGAATGTCAGTTGCTCGGCGCGCCTGCGGATTTTTTCGGCGACCTCGATGGCCTGCCGGCCTTCGGCTTCACGGAGCAGGACGATGAATTCCTCACCGCCCCAGCGGCACAGTATATCCGACTCGCGCAGGCTGCCCTGCAGCACATTGGCGAACTGGCGCAGCACTTCGTCGCCCGCCAGGTGGCCGTAGGTGTCATTCAGGGCCTTGAAGTGGTCAAGGTCGATCAGTAGCGCCACCAGCGGGCTGCCGTCGCGCTGGGCTTCGCGCAGTGCCTGGGCGGCCAGCAGGTCGAAACTGCGGCGGTTGGGCAGGCCCGTGAGGCTGTCGAGGGTGGCCAGGGCCTCGATGCTGGCGTGGTGGCGGCGCACCATGGCATGCACCAGCGCCACGACCACCAGGGTGATCATGGCGCAGATGGCCAGGTTCAGGTAAAGCGAATGGCGGATGCGGTCCAGCGCGCCGGTCTCGCGTTTGTCCACCAGCAGGTACCAGTCCAGCTCCGGCAGGTGCCGCACGTTGAGGAAATGGCTGTGGCCATCGGCGTCACGGTAGTCGTGGCTACCTTCACCCGGCACCGGTTGGCCTGCCCGTGCGTCATCAAGGTCGGTGTTATCGCTGAGCGACTGCCCCACCCGCACGCCGCGCGGGCCGCCTTCAGACCCAGTGAGCAACACCTTGCCCTTGGCATCGACGAACATCACCGCACGCTGATAACGACGCTGATACTGGTCGATCAGCTTTACCACCGAAGACACGCTGAGCCCGACGCCGGCCGCACCGATGAACTGCTGCTGGTAATCATGCACCTGGTAATTGATGAACACGGTCAGGCTGTCCTGGTTAGCCATGTCCAGGTCGACGTTGATCTCATAGGGCGCCTTGAGATCCCGCAGGCGAAAGTACCAGGCATCACGCCAGGCCTGCGGTTGCACCTGCTTGAGCACACCCTTGGCCTGGTAATAAGTCAGGGTGCGGTCCGAGACGAAGAATGAGGTGAAGGTGTCCTGCTTGCCCATCACTTCGCCCAGGTAGCGCGTGATACGGTCTGTGTCTTGTTCACCAGACAGCACCCAGTCACGCAGGAAGGTGTCCTGGGCCATCATCGAGGCGATGAGCACCGGGCGGATCAGGTCTTTCTGGATTTCCGAGTACACCGTGTCGGAGGTGAGCGGTAACTCGGTGTTGATGATGCCGTCACGGATGGCGCTGCGCGATGAAAAGTAGCTGAGCAGCGAGGTGGCGATAAAACCGCAGGCCAGCAGTATCAACAGGGCCGCAATCAGCGAACGCTGCGATAACAGGGCGGAACGTGAGGGCATGATCTTCCCATGATGTGTGCCAAGCCGGCTATTCTAGTGGCCTGGGCGACAAATGGCCGCATGTTTTTCCAGGGTTTGCCCACGTGTATCAATTTATTGCAGGCAGCGCACTGCACGCCCTTGGCGCTGTCTTACTCATTGCCAGCCCACGCATGCCGGGTTGGCGCTCGCCAGCGTCGCTGCCCGAGCATCCCTGCGGTCCAGGAGGCCGCCTATGTCCTATCGAATTCTGTTGCTTGCCCTCGTGGGGCTGACGGTGAGTGCCTGCGTTCCTTACTCGGGGCGCTCTGCCTACTACCGCACGGACTATTACGTCACTGACCGCTATGCGTCTCCTGGTTACGCGCCGGGTTACTACCGCTATGACCGTTACTATGTGGCGCCCCAGCCCCGTTACTACTATCAGCCTGGGCCACGCTACTACGCGCCGCCCGTACCGGTTTACCGGCCTGTGCCACCTGGGGTGGACCGCTGGCACGGCAACCCGCGCTACGACTATGCCAACCGCCAGCGCTATGACTACGGTCGCGACCGCGACCGGCATGACTACCGCGACCGCGGCCCGCGTTACCAGCCTGACCGCTGGCATTCGAACGGTTGGGGGGACCCGCGCAGTCGCAGGCCCTGATCGCGGCGGCATAACGCACAGGGGCTACCCCAGGTCTGCCAGTGGGTGGCGGCCCTCCCAGGCCTTGGCAAAGTGAGCCTGCACCACCGCCTGAGGCACCTGGGCCACATCCGGCCAGTGCCAGCGTGGCTGGTTGTCCTTGTCCAGCAAGCGGGCGCGCACGCCTTCGCCGAACTCAGGATGACGACAGCAATTCAGGCTCATGGCGTATTCCATCTGGAATACCTGCGCCAGTGACAGGTGGCGGGCGCGATGGATCTGTTCCCACACCAGGTGGGCCGTGAGTGGGCACCCCCCCTGCATGCGCTCGGCGGCCGACGCCAGCAGCGGGTCGTCGTGCTGGCGCAATGCACTCAAAGCATGCCAGGCGGCGCTTGCGTCCGTGACATCCAGCACGCGGTCGATCAGCTGCCGGCGTGGCAGCCATTGCGCCGGCGGCAATTGGCTGCAGGCGCGGTGCTCCTCGGCCTTGAGCAGGCTGTTGAGTTGCAGTGCGGTTTGCTCCTGCCAGTTCAGCTGCAGCAGTTCGTCGACCAGCCCAGCCTGCTGTTGTTCGCCAAGGAAACGATCAGCCAGCCCCAGATCGAGGGCATCCCTAGCGTTCAGCGGGGCGCCGGTGAGCCCCAGGAACAACCCGAGCCGGCCGGGCAAACGGGCGAGAAACCAGCTGGCGCCCACGTCCGGGTACAGGCCGATGCTTATCTCTGGCATAGCCAGGCGGCTGCTGGGGGTGACGATACGCACATTGGCCCCTTGCAGCAGCCCCATCCCGCCACCCAGCACGTGGCCATGGCCCCAACACAGCAGGGGCTTTGGGTAGGTGTGCAGGGTAAAGTCCAGGCGGTACTCGGCCGCGAAAAAGGTTGCCGCCAGGTGGGGGACGCGGCCTGGCTGGTTGCTGCAGGCCTGGGCCAGGGCCCGAACGTCGCCGCCTGCGCAAAACGCCTTGGCGCCATTACCGCGCAGCAATACGCAGGCCACCCCAGGGTCCTGGGCCCAGGCATGCAACTGCTCGCCGAGTACTTCGATCATGGGCAGGGTCAGGGCATTGAGCGCCATGGGGGCATCGAGGGTGGCGATAGCGATGCGCGCGCCGTCGACACCGGTGTGTAGTTCGCAACGAATGGTCATGGCTCACCTCGTCAGGTTACCGCACAAGTATGGCCCGGCTGACCGATCATGCCGGTTGGCGGTCGGAGGGTTTGACAAGCACTCATCGCGCACCTAGTGTCGCGCCATTGATTACGGGTGGCCCCATGACTGACGACGATCGCATCAAACTCGAACCCAGCTGGAAAGCTGCACTGCGTGCCGAGTTCGACCAGCCCTACATGCACCAGCTGCGAGCGTTTCTGCGCAGTGAGTACGCAGCCGGCAAGCAGATCTTCCCGCCTGGCCCGCTGATCTTCAACGCGCTGAATTCCACGCCCCTGGACAAGGTCAAGGTGGTGATCCTTGGCCAGGACCCGTACCACGGCCCTGGGCAGGCCCACGGTCTGTGCTTCTCGGTGCAGCCGGGTGTGGCGACGCCGCCGTCGCTGGTGAACATCTACAAGGAGCTGCACCGCGACCTGAACATCCCTATCCCCAGCCATGGCTACCTGCAAAGCTGGGCAGACCAAGGCGTGCTGCTGCTCAACACCACCATGACCGTGGAGCGGGCCAATGCTGCCTCGCATGCCAAAAAGGGGTGGGAGTTCTTTACCGACCGCATCATCGAACTGGTCAGCGAGCGCTGCCAGCATGTGGTGTTCCTGCTGTGGGGCTCCCATGCGCAGAGCAAGCAGAAGCTGATCGACGGCACCAAGCACCTGGTGCTCAAATCGGTGCACCCCTCGCCACTGTCGGCCTACCGTGGGTTCCTGGGTTGCGGGCATTTCAGCCGCACCAACAGCTTCCTCGAGCAGCGCGGGCTGGCCCCTGTCGACTGGGCCTTGCCACCGCTTTAGGGCAGCCGCCGGCTACGCCGGCGCTTTCACCCAGTAGCGGAACAACGGCTCGGCCAGAAACAGCACGAACAGCAGCCGCATCACCTGCAGCGCCGTGACCAGCGGCACCGACAGCTGCAGGGTTTCTGCCGTGAGGCTCATCTCGGCAATGCCGCCCGGCATCATGCCCAGCGTCAGCGAGCGCAGGTCCAGCGCGGTAATCAGGCTGAGCGCCCAGGCGGCGCTGCCAGCAATGAACATGCACAGGGCGGTGGCCACCAGGGTGCGGGCGAGAAACGCCGGTGCACGGCGGAAGAACGCGCGATTGAAATGGCAGGCCAGGCCGCTGCCGATCAGCCACTGGCCGATTTGGCTGCCGCCGTTGGGCAAGGCGATCTGCAGGTTGGCTGCCAGGCAAACGCTGGCCGCGACCAGCAGCGGCCCGAACAGCCACGGGTTAGGCTGGCGCAGGCGCTGCCACAGCCAGGCAACGGCCACCCCCATGGGTACGATCAGCGCCAGCCAGCCCCAGCTCACGCTGGCGCTGTGGTTCAGTGCCACCCCGTCACCCAGCAGCCACTTGAACAGCGCCGGTACGCACAGCACCACCGCCAGTACCCGCAGGCTCTGCGCCGCAGCCACCTGGCTGAGTACCGCACCATTGCGCGCACCCAGGTTGACCATTTCCCCCGACCCGCCCGGCATGCTGGCAAAGAACGCTGTTGCGCGGTCCTCGCCAGAGCGCCTCAGTAGCCATACGCCGATGACACTGGACAAGGTGGTGAGCAAGGCGCCGAAGAAGATCAATACGAAGTGGCTGGCCACCTGTTCGATGATGGCGGGGGTGAAATGCAGGCCGATACCAATGCCGATGATGCATTGGCCGCAGCGCCGGCCATTGGGTATTTCCGGCAGTTGCCAGGGGGTGAGGCAGCGCACGGCGATGATCGCCAGCAACGAGCCCACCATCCACGGCAAAGGCCAGCCGACCTTGCTGGCGATGAAACCGCCCGCAAGGCCGACCAGCCCGGTTGCCCAGTACAGCGGCGAACGGCTATCAGGCATCGGCCATCGCCCGACGTTGCTGGCTGCGTTTGCGCCAGATGCGCAACAGCGGCAGTGCCAGCATCATCGCAACCAGCGCCCAGACGCCCATGCTGATCGGGCTGGACCAGAGGATGCCCAGTTCACCGTTGGAGATCGACAGCGCCCGGCGCAGGTTCTGCTCCATCAGGCCACCTAGGATGAAGCCCAGCAGGATTGGCGACAGCGGGAAGTCCAGCTTGCGCAGGATATAGCCCATGATGCCGATACCGACCATCAGGAACAGGTCGAACGTCGTGGCATGCACGGCGTACACGCCGATGGCGGTGATGATGGCGATCACCGGTACCAGCGCCCAGTTCGGGACGGCCAGGATGCGGGTGAAGATGCGGATCATCGGGATGTTCAGGATCACCAGCATGATGTTGGCAATGAACAGGGACGCGATCAGGCCCCAGACGATGTCCGGCTGCTGTTCGAACAGCAACGGGCCTGGGGTGATGTTGTACAGGGTCAGTGCACCGATCATCACCGCAGTGGTGCCTGAGCCAGGTACACCCAGGGTCAGCATCGGCACCAGCGCGCCGCAGCAGGAGGCGCCGATGGCCGTTTCCGGGGCCGCCAGGCCACGGGCATCACCCTTGCCGAAGTTGCCGCTGGTGCCGGCGATGCGCTTCTCGGTCATGTAGGCCACGGCACTGGCCAGGGTGGCCCCTGCACCTGGCAGCACGCCCATGATGAAGCCCAGCAGGCCACAGCGAATGTTCACCACGAACACCGAGGCCGCTTCCTTGAAGTTGAACAGCATGCGCCCGGTGGCCTTGATCGCCTGGTGGCCATGGTGGGTCTTTTCCAGCAGCAGCAGAATTTCGCTGACCGAGAACAGGCCCAGTACCAGCACCACGAACTGGATGCCATCGGCCAGGTGCACACTGTCACCGGTGAAGCGGTACACGCCGCTGTTGGCGTCGATACCCACTGCCGAAAGGAACAGGCCGATCAGGGCCGCGATGAAGGTTTTCAGCGGTTTGTCGCCTGCCATGCCGCCCAGGGCGACAATGGCGAACACCATCAGCACGAAGTATTCCGCAGGGCCGAAGGCAATCGCCCATTTCGCCAGCAGTGGTGCGAACAGCACCATGCCGCAGGTGGCGATGAAGGCACCGATGAACGAGCTCCAGGCCGACAGCGACAGTGCAACGCCGGCCAGGCCCTGGCGGGCCATGGGGTAGCCATCGAGGGTGGTCATCACGGTCGATGCTTCACCAGGGATGTTCAGCAGAATCGAGCTGATGCGGCCGCCGTACTCGCAGCCCAGGTACACCGCCGCCAGCAGAATCAGGGCCGACTCCGGTGGCAGCCCCAGTGCGAAGGCAATGGGGATGAGCAGCGCCACGCCATTGATCGGGCCCAGGCCCGGCAGCAGGCCGACCACGGTGCCGATCAGCGTGCCGGACAGGGCGGTAACCAGGTTGTAGGGGGACAGGGCGACGCCGAAGCCCTGGCCCAGGTAGCTCAAGGTATCCATGTGTCAGTTCTCCAGTACGCTCAGCAGGCCAAGGGGCAGGGGCACGTCCATGACGCGGTCGAACAGCCAGTAGAGGAACACGCTCATGCCGACCACCACGACAACACTGTGCAGCCAGCGGCCGCCATACAGCCGGGCCATGGGTACGCCGGCCAGGATGGCGCTGAGAATGAAGCCCAGCGATTCGAAGGTGGCCGCGAAGACCAGCAGCAAGCCGATACAGGCTGCGATCTTGGTCAGGGTTTCTCGGTCCAGTTCCGGTTCGTCATCCTTGCGTACGATGGGAGTGGGGCGGATGGCCAGGTACAGCAGGCCCAGGCTCATCAGGCCGAGCATCAGCAGCGGGTAGGCGCGTGGGCCTACCGGCTCATAGGAAAACGCCGCCTGGTAGGGCCAGGCCATTACGGCCAGGGCGGCGCAAACCGCCAGCAGCACCAGGGCGAAGATGCGTTGAAGGATCATGACAGAGTCCTCATGTGTGAGAGCGGCGGGTCGCCGCCCCCACAGGGGGCGGTGAAGGGGCGTGATGGGTTACTGGATCAGGCCGAATTCCCTGGCCAGTGACTTGTAGTCGGCCACCTGTTTCTTCACATACACGTCCAGCTCTTCACCCGTCATGGCAAACGGGAACAGCTCACGCTGGTCACGCAACTTGGCGAAGTCTTCCGAGGCCAGCATGTTGTCGAACGATGCCTTCCACCAGGCGTAGTCCTCGTCGCTCACCTTTGGCCCCAGGTAGAAGCCGCGCACCACTGGCCAGACGATGTCGTAGCCCTGTTCCTTGGCGGTGGGGATGTCCTTCATTTCTGGTTCGTCCAGGCGCTTTTCCGAGAACACCGCGAGGATGCGCATGTTGCCGCTCTGGATGTGCGGCATGGAGTCGGAGATATCGGTCGAGCCGACCTGGATGTGGCCACCCAGCAGCGCCGTGGCAATCTCGCCACCGCCCTCCAGGGCCACGTAGCGCAGGTCACGCGGGTTGATACCGGCGGCCTTGGCGATCAGCGCCGTCTGCATCCAGTCCTGGCTGCCGACGGTGCCCCCCGAGCCGATCACCACTTTGCTCGGGTCTTTTTTCAGTGCGGCGACCAGGTCATCCAGGGTTTTGTAGGGCGAGTCGTTCTTCACCGCGATGGCGCCGTAGCTGGTGCCCACGGCCGCCAGCCATTTCACCGCGTTCTCGTCGAAGCGGCCGAACTTGCCCTGGGCCAGGTTCAGCAGCGAGCCACTGGACCAGGCCACCAGGGTGCCCGCATCGGCCGGGCGCTGGGCGACCACGGCGTTGTAGGCTACCGCGCCGACACCGCCCGGCATGTAGGTGACGCGCATGGGCTTGCTGAGGATCTTTTCCTGCACCAGGGCGCTTTGCACCAGCTTGCAGGTCAGGTCGAAACCGCCGCCTGGCGAGGCAGGGGCGATGCATTCAGGGCGTTTGGGTTCGGCGGCCAGGGCGTTGCCTGCCAGCAGCAGGCAGCCGGTTGCAAGGACGATGCGGCGCAGTGAGAAGGTCATGGTGTATCTCCGTAGGCATTGTTGTTATCGGGTTACCACAGGGCCACGCTGTAGCTCACCAGCAGGCGCACTTCGTCAGCGTCGCGGGCAAAGTTGGAGCGGAAGGTGGCATTTCGCAGGCGTACTGCGACGTTCTTCAACGGGCCGCTCTGCACCACGTACTTCAGCTCGGTGTTGCGCTCCCATTCCTTGCCTTCGCCCCCGCTGGCGCGGCTGACATTGTCGCCGTTGATGTAGCGGGTCATGAAGGTCAGGCCGGGTACACCGAGCGCTGCGAAGTTGTAGTCGTAACGGGCCTGCCAGGAACGCTCGTCGGCATTGGCGAAGTCGTTGATCTGGACGAAGTTGACCAGGTAAGGGTCGGCGCCATCCACGTAGGGGAATGCGCTGTCACCCGACAACTGCTGCCAGCCGGCACTCACCTTGTGCCCGCCCAGCGCGTAGCTGAACAGGCTGCTGAAGGTGGTGTTGTCGATAGTGCCGGCCTTGGCAGCGCCAGCGTCATCGCTCAGCGCCAGGCGCAGGTCTACGCCGACGGTGCCGGGACCCCATGGCTGGGTGGCGAGCATGCCGATGAAGTGCTGGCGGTAGATATCGTCGAGCTGGGCGAAGTGGTAGCTGCCGGTGATACGGTCGGTGAACTGGTAGTCCAGGCCCGCCAGGGTCAGGTTGTCTGCGCTGAACGTGCCACCGAAGCGGCCATTCTTGTTGTTCAGTGCCAGGTCTTCCCAGTTGGTGTCGTTGCGGTCCTTGGCTTTGTCCAGGCGGCCACCGGTGAAGGTCAGGCCCTTGAACTCGCGGGAGGTCAGCAGGCCACCTTCGAAGGTTTGCGGCAGGATGCGCCCGTCGTTGGGGCGCAGGGTGGGCAACTCGGGGATCAGCGTGCCGATCTTGAGCTCGGTCTGGGAGATCTTCGCCTTGGCGGTCAGGCCCAGCTTGGAGTACTCATCGGCAGCCCTGCCATCGTCGTGGGTGGGCAGCAGGCCGCTGCCGGCGCGGTCGGGGCTCGAATCGAGCTTGATGCCGAGCATGCCCAGCGCATCCACGCCGAAGCCTACGGTGCCGTCGGTATAGCCGGATTCGAAATTGAGGATGAAACCTTGGGCCCATTCATCACGCTTGGACTGCTGCGCGCTGGTGCCATCGCGAAAATCGCGATTGAAATACATGTTGCGGGTTTCGAAGGTGGCCGTGCTGTCTTCGATGAAGGCGGCCTGGCTTATAGGGGCGACCCCGGCGAGCGCAAGTGCGCTGGCGATGGCGTTGGGCCGTGTGGCAAAGGAACGGGTAGGCGCAAATGCCTGCGGCTGCGATGACAGCATCGTGTTCGGCTCCGTTTATTGTTCTTATTTGTTGCACCTTGCTGGTGCTTTTTTCGGCGCTTGGCGCGACCGTGGTGCGATGCTAGGTAACGAACCTTTCGCTAACCTTTCAGTGTGAAAGGTTTGTCGGCAAGGGCTTCACAGGCGGCCCGACAGCGGTACACTCCGCGCCACCGCCCCACCCGAGAGGCATGAACCGATGCGTGTGTTGCTGGTTGAAGACCATCTGCAGTTGGCCGACAGCGTGGCCCAGGCTTTGAAAAGCCTTGGCCTGACCGTGGATGTATTGCATGACGGGGTGGCTGCCGACCTGGCGCTGGCCAGCGAGGACTATGCCGTCGCCATACTGGACGTCGGCCTTCCGCGCCTGGACGGCTTCGAGGTGCTGGCCCGCCTGCGTGGGCGTGGCAAGACTTTGCCAGTGTTGATGCTGACCGCCCGCAGCGACGTCAAGGACCGCGTCCACGGCCTTAACCTGGGGGCCGATGACTACCTGGCCAAGCCCTTTGAACTGACCGAGCTGGAGGCGCGGGTAAAGGCGCTGCTGCGGCGCAGTGTGCTGGGTGGTGAGCGCCAGCAACGCTGCGGCCCGCTGGTGTATGACCTGGACACCCGCCGCTTCAGCCTGGGTGACGACACCCTGGCGTTGACGTCGCGCGAGCAGAGCGTGCTGCAAGCACTGATCGCCAGGCCCGGGCGGGTGATGAGCAAGGAGCAGCTGGCTGCCCAGGTATTCGGCCTGGACGAAGAAGCCAGCCCGGATGCCATCGAAATCTACATCCACCGGCTGCGCAAGAAGCTCGATGGCCACCCGGTGGCGATCGTTACCTTCCGCGGCCTGGGTTATCTGCTCGAGCATCGCGATGCGTGACAATGTCAGCCTGCGGGGGCGTTTGCTGGGCAACCTGGCCCTGTTGCTGGTGGTGCTGATGCTGGCCAGCGGTTTGAGCGCCTACTGGAACGGCCGCGAAGCCGCCGATACCGCCTACGACCGCACCTTGTTGGCCTCGGCGCGGACCATTGCCGCAGGGCTGTCCCAGCGCGACGGCTCGCTGAGCGCGGATGTGCCGTATGTGGCACTGGACACCTTCGCCTACGACAGCGCTGGCCGTATCTACTACCAGGTGCTGGACATCAAGCAGCGCCTGATCTCCGGTTACGAAAAGCTGCCGCCACCGCCGCCGGGCACGCCACGCACCGACGACTACCCGGCGTTGGCGCGGTTCTACGACGCCACCTACCTGGGCCAGAACGTGCGTGTGGTCAGCCTGCTGAAGGCGGTGAGCGAGCCCAACATGAACGGTATGGCAGAGATTCGCGTGGCCGAAACCGACGAAGCGCGGGTGAGCATGGCCCGCGGCCTGATGGCTGATACGTTGCTGCGCCTGGGCATGCTGGCGCTGGGTGCGCTGGTGATGGTCTGGTTCGCTGTCAGCGCGGCCCTGCGGCCGCTGGAGCGCTTGCGCACGGCGGTCGAGGAGCGCCAGCCGGACGACCTGCGCCCGCTGCCGGTGGTGCAGGTGCAGCGTGAATTGGGCCCGCTGGTAGGGGCCTTGAACCACTTTACCGAACGCCTGCGACGCCAGTTCGAACGCCAGGCACAGTTCATCGCCGACGCCGCCCACGAGTTGCGCACGCCGTTGGCCGCCCTGAAAGCGCGAGTGGAACTGGGGCTGCGCTCCAGCGACCCGCAGGTGTGGCGCCAAACCCTGGAAACCGCCGCACAGGGTACTGACCGCCTGACCCACCTGGCCAACCAGCTGCTGTCGATGGCGCGGGTGGAAAACGGCGCGCGGGCAATCGCCGAGGGTGGCGCCCAGCGCCTGGACCTCAGCCAGCTGGCGCGCGAACTGGGCATGGCCATGGCGCCACTGGCGCATAACCGTGGTGTAGCCCTGGCGCTTGAAGCCCAGGCACCGGTGTGGCTGAAAGGCGAGCCCACGCTGCTCAACGAGCTGCTCAGCAACCTGGTGGACAACGCCTTGGCGCACACGCCAGCAGGGGGGAACGTCATTTTGCGGGTCATTGCCCCGGCGGTACTGGAGGTGGAGGACGATGGGCCGGGCATTCCCGAGGACGAACGCGAGCGGGTGTTCGAGCGCTTCTACCGTCGCGGTGTTCAGGGCAGCGGGCTGGGTTTGGCAATCGTCGGCGAAATCTGCCGCGCCCACCTGGCGCAGATCAGCCTGCACGATGGCGTCAACGGCGGGTTGCGGGTGCGCGTGAGCTTCATCGCCGACTAGCCTGCCCATAAGGGCCTGGCCTCAGCGCAACAGGCTGCGGGCTTCGGTCAGTTCGTCGGCCTGCAACTCGATCCCCACGGGTAACCCCAGATGGCGATAGGCGGGCAGGGCAGCCAGCGGCCGTTGCCGCCCGCGCTGGCTGATGCAGCGGGCAATCTGCACCACGTCGATGTAATCGAGGGCAGCGGTCTGCCGGTCCAGGTCCTGGATCTGGCCGGGCAGCCTGACCAGTTGCTCGGGGAACTCCCAGGCCTTGAGGATCTTGTCGCCCAGCACGGGCTGGATCTGTTCGATGACATAGTGCAGGCAAACCGGGTCGGAGAGCAGCTCGTTGTGCTCCTCGGCGTAGATCAGCACCGGCAGCGCGCCAATCTGATGAACCAGGCCGCCCAAGGCTGCCTGGTCGGGCTTGAGGCGGCTGTAGCGCCGTGCAATTTCGTAGCTGATACCTGCCACTTCCAGGCTGTTGGCCCAGATTTCTCGCAGTTTCTGCTCCACCGCCGGGGCGCGTGCATGGAAGATCTGCTCGATCACAAGGCCAATGGCCAGGTTGCAGCTGTAGTTGATGCCCAGGCGGGTGATTGCGGTATGCAGGTCGGTTACTTCCACCGCTGCGCGCAGCAGGGGGCTGTTGACCACCTTGATCAGGCGTGCTGACAGGGCGGCATCGCGCCCGATCACCTTGCTCAGCGCCGCCACGCTGATTTCATTGTCTTCCGCTGCCTCGCGGATGCTCAAGGCAACCTCGGGCAGGGTCGGCAGCACCAGGTCATCCTTTTCGATGGCATCCAGCAACTGTGCCTGGACCATCTCGGCCAGCTTGTTCATTGGCATATCTACCGCAGTGGTGGAGCAGCCCCGCGGGGATGGCGGGGCGGGCTGTTCAGCGCTGGATTTCCCGGTCGCGGTCCAGTTCGTAGGGCAGGGGCAGCACGTGCAGGTGCGGGCCTTCCAGGTTGCCCAGGTGCAGGTTGCCGTCCTCGACTGCCTCGGCCCCGATCACTGCCAGCAGTTCGCAGCCAGCGCCGGTGCTGGCCGCCAGTACCACCTCACCCACCGATGAACCGTGGGTAGGGGAGAAGATCTGGTCGCCAGGCGATACCTCCACCTGCTGCTCAAGTGCCACACGGTACTGACGGCGCTTGAGCTTGCCCAGGTACTGCATGCGGGCGACGATTTCCTGGCCGGTGTAGCAGCCTTTCTTGAAACTGACGCCGTCCACGGCCTGCAGGTTGATCATTTGTGGAATGAACAGCTCGCGGGTAGGGCCCATCACCTGGCCGATGCCGGCGCGGATCTGCCCCAGCAACCAATCGTTGAGGTTGCCTTCCGGCAGCGCAGCGGCGAGGGTGGTGTGAACCTCGGTGGCGATGCCCGCAGGCGCCCACAGCTCGACCCTGCCAGTAGAAACGGCAATGGCGATCAGGCCTTCGTGACGCACCGTACTGCCCGCGGTGCCCGGCACTTCCAGGCCCAGCGACTGCAGTGCTGCCTCGCCATTGGCCAGGCCGAAACGGGCCCACTCGGCGCTTTCGTCGGCCAGCGTCGCTTTGGAGAACACCGCATATTTCTTCAGGTCAGCCAGCTGTGCGTCCAGCAGCTCACTGGCCATGGCCAGCAGGTAGCCGTTGCCCTCGGGCAGGATGCGGAAGCTGGACTGCATGCGGCCTTTGACCATGCAGCGGGCACCAAGGCTGGCGTATTCCGAGTTGAGGTAATTGATATTGCAGGTCAGCTGGCCTTGCAGGAACTTGCCTGCATCGGAGCCGCGGACGGCGAGGATGCCCTCGTGGGACAGTGGGCAGAAGAAAGCGGAATCGGCCATGGGTCATCGCGGTGGCTAAAGACTGTCGGCCATCATAGAACGCTGGTAACAAAATAGGTAGGTGACTTAGACCAACGCCCGCTGTCGCTTCGATGACCTGGCTGTATACTGGCGGGCCATTCGAGGAGGGCCCCATGGTCGAACAAACTGAACTCAACCGGCTTTTCTGGCATAGCCGCCGGGGCATGCTGGAACTGGACGTACTGCTGGTGCCATTCACCCAGGAAGTCTACCCCACCCTCAATGAAACCGACCGTGAACTGTACGTGCGTCTTCTGAGCTGCGAGGACCAGGATATGTTCGGCTGGTTCATGGAGCGCACCGAGTCCGAGGACCCGGAGCTGCAGCGCATGGTCCGCATCATCCTGGACCGTGTCCAGCCCAAGTGAGTGCTTCGAGTGCCGGTGGCAGGGCTCGCGCCTGCTGCTGGCGGCCTACCTGACCTGCCAGTTGCTGGCGTGGCTTGCCGCCTTGCTTGGCCCGCTGCCGTGGTGGGCGGGGCTGGGCGTCATTTGTGCGTGTGTTGCCCATGGGGCCTGGGTGGTTCCGCGGCGCGTTCTGTTGAGTCATGGGGATGCGGTTGTAGGGCTGCGTCGTGACGGGCGTGGCTGGTGGGTGTTCAGCCGGGCGCAGGGGTGGCGGGCGGTGCGGTTGTGCCGTGACAGTGTGGCGTTGCCGGCGCTGGTGGTCTTGAGGTTTGTGCCGGTGGGGGGCTGGGTGGGGCGCAGTCAGTGCATACCTTGTGATGCGCTTGAGGGGGATGAGCATCGGCGGTTGCGGGTTAGGCTTAAGTTTAGTCGGCGGCGGTGGGGGGATCCTGGGCAGGGTTAGTTTGAAGTTGTTTGCTGTTCGTGGGTTTTCATGGCAAGCATGCTCCCGTCATCCGGCCCTTACGCTGCGCTTCGGGGTTCCCTCACTACGGCCTCCTGAAGTCGCGAAGATCAAGATCAAAGTCAAGATCAAGATCAAG
>NZ_JACVVG010000065.1:0-19531 GCF_016647875.1 Pseudomonas sp. S36
CTCCCTCCGCAAGCCCTCCGCTCGGCCTCCTGAAGTCGCAATCTGTGTTGCTTGGTCTATCGCGCATTTAGAAGCAAGAGCAACAGCAAGAGCGAGCGCGAGAGCGAGAGCACAGCCGGAGCATCGCGAGCTGCGCTCGCTCCTACAGGGTTCCGGTAGGGCGAGTGTGGCATCACTTAATTACCAAAGGCCCGCCCCAACCCACCCGGCACACCACTACTGTCCGTAGCCTGCCAAGGCCCATTCGGGCTCAACGACCAACTCCACCCATTATCAAACCGGTAGTAAGTGCGCTGCCGATAAAACGTATTGGGCTGTTTATCCAACACATAAACCCCCAACTTCGGGTCCCAATGGCTGGCCCCACCCGGTGGCGGTGCAAAGCTCGCCGACGTGCGCGGTACCGGCTTCGGCGCCGGCGCCGGCTTGCCCACCGGCGTGGAAGGCTGCCCACCCGGCAACGGCTTGATAACCGGCCCCTGCGGAGGTGGCGCCCGGTCCACTGGCGGCTCCGGCTGGGTCACCGGGCCATGCCCCGTACAGGCAGACAAACCCAAAGCCAGGGCAATCAAGGTCAGGCGTACGGAACTGTGCATGGCAAGGCTCTCTTACAGGTCAGGGCTGTCGATCGTCAGATGCTGGGTGGCCTGGGTCGCAACTGGTAAAGGGGCACCTTGCCCACGCCATTCACCACGGGCGGGCTGGCCACCCCTCGACACCCGTGCAACCAGTTGGACTTCGGCGAAATCCGACAGTTTCATCTGCGGCATCATCGCATCGGCGTCCGTCAACTCCACCTCGATCGGCAATTGCGCCACCGTCACCCGCTTCGCCGCCAGCGGCATGGGCGGGCCATTACTGGCGCGGGCAAAGATGAATACCGTATCGTCCGGCCGTACCTTGCCCTGCAAGGCAGGCGCCAGTTCGACCCTAACCTTCAACCGTGCTGTGGCCGGCGCCGGCTGGGACGCTTGGCCAGCAGCACCCCCCAAGCGCTCGGCGGCGCGGTCGATACCGCCCTGCAGCGCGGCACGCGAAGCGTCGCCTTGCGGCAACTGCGCCAACAGGCGCTTCCAGTAATCGATGGCCTCCTGGTAGCGCTCTCCCTCGAACGCGGCGATACCGCGCAGGCCCAGGCTGGTGACCTCGTTGGGGTCGGCCTTCAGCGCCTCATCGGTCAACGCCTGCACCTGCGGGCTCCACTGCTTGTCGGCGGCAAAGTACAACGCCTGCGCCCACTGCCCCAACAACTCAGGCTGCCGCCCCGCCAAACCCACAGCGTGCTCGAAGGTGCGGGCGGCATCCGCGGGGCGTTGCTCGGCCATGTAGGCACGGCCCAGGAAATACACCGCCTCGGCAGAGTCCGGCTGGGCCTGCACCACCCGCTCCAGGCGCGTGGTCATCTCTTCCATCGACTTCGGCGCCTGGGCGAATTCCTGGGTCAGGGCTACTTTGTCGGCAGCGCCAAAGTGCAGGTACAGCCCCAGGGCCATCAGCGGCACCAGCACCGCTGCCAGCAGTGGCAGGGCTTTACCCAGGTGGCGCAGGCGCGCGGGCTCGGCACCCTCGGTGTCGGCCAGCAGCTCGCGGGCGGCCTCGTCCCGGCCCTGGTCCAGCTGCGCGCCGTCCAGTACACCAGCGGCTTGCTGGGCAGCAAGCTCGGCCACGCGTTCCTGGTACAGCGCTACGTTCAGTGCGGTACGGTCTTCTTCCTGCTGCCGACGCCGGCCACGCAGGATGGGGATCAGCAAGAAGCTGAGAGCGGCGAGCAACAGCAGGCCCGCGCTAAGCCAGAATTCAGTCATGGGTGCGTTCTTTTTCCAGCAGTTTGGCCAGACGCTCACGCTCGTCGGCAGACAGTTGATCGGTGCCCTGCACAGCCGTCACGCGGCGCCGACGCACAATGATCGCCAGCACCACGAAGCCACCCGCCAGCAACAGGCCGGGGCCGAACCAGAGCAGCCAGGTGCGGCCGCTGAGCGCCGGCTTGTAGCGCACGAAGTCACCGTAGCGGTCGACCATGAAGTCGACGATCTGCTGGTTGCTCTGGCCCTCGCCAAGCATGCGGAAAATCTCCCGGCGCAGGTCGGCTGCAATCGGCGCGTTGGAATCGGCAATGTCCTGGTTCTGGCACTTGGGGCAGCGCAATTCCTTGGTCAGTTGCTGGTAGCGCTCCCGCTCGGCCTGGTCACGGAACTGATAGGTATCGATGGCCGCACTGGCCACACCGGCCACGCCCAGTACCAGGGTTGCGGCCGCCAACCAACGCCTCATGGCCGGGCCTCGTCAACCAGGCCCTGGTAGAGCGGTGCCAGTTGCTCACGCCAGACGGTGGCATCGACCACCCCCACATGTTTGTAGCGGATAACGCCCTCAGCATCGATCAGGAAGGTTTCCGGCGCGCCGTAGACGCCCAGGTCCAACCCCAGGGTGCCCTCCTCGTCACGGATATCCAGCTGGTAGGGGTTGTGGAACTCGGCCAGCCACTTCTGCGCAGCCGCGTTGTCGTCCTTGTAGTTGACCCCGTAGATCACCACACCCTGCTGGGCAAGCTGGTTCAGGTAGGGGTGCTCGACCTTGCACGACGAACACCAGGTCGCCCACACGTTCACCAGCGCCGGGCGGCCCTGCAGATCAGCCTGGGTGAGCATGCGGTCGCCCTGGGACGATGCCAGGGAGAATACCGGGAACGGCTTGCCGATCATTGCCGAAGGCAGCTCTTCGGGCTTGAGGAACAACCCTTTGTAGAGGAATACCGCCACCAGCAGGAATACCGCCAGTGGCACCACCATGATCCAACGTTTCATGCAGCTGCTCCAGACACGCCCAGGGCCTCACGCACCCGGGTCTTGACCTTGACGCGGTAACGCCGGTCGAGGGCCGCCAGCACCCCGCCAAGGCCAGTCAGCAGACCGCCCAGCCAGATCCAGCGGACATAAGGCTTGATGTGCAACCGCACCGCCCAGGCACCGTTTTCCAGCGGTTCACCCAGGGCCACGTACAGGTCACGGGTAAAGCCGGCGTCGATACCGGCTTCGGTCATCATCGACTGCTGCACGGTATACAGGCGTTTCTCGGGGTGAAGCGTGGCCACTTCCCGGCCCTCGCGGCTGACCACGATGGTGCCCTTGTCGGAAATGAAGTTCGGCCCTTCAAAATGCTTGGCGCCCTGGAACAGGAATTGG
This sequence comes from Pseudomonas sp. S36, assembly GCF_016647875.1. Classification (NCBI taxonomy): domain Bacteria; kingdom Pseudomonadati; phylum Pseudomonadota; class Gammaproteobacteria; order Pseudomonadales; family Pseudomonadaceae; genus Pseudomonas; species Pseudomonas sp. S36. The sequence goes on from NZ_JACVVG010000065.1 coordinate 3,186, forward strand.
TACCCGCCCAGCTCCACGCTTTCACCCGGGGCCATGCGCAAGTCACGCTCGGCGCTGTTGTTGCTCGACAACACCACGCCCAAAGCACACACCGCCAGGCCAAGGTGCGCCACCTGCATGCCCCAATAGCTGCGGCCTAGGCCCGGCAGGCCCTTGAGCAACCCTTTGTGGCGGGTCTTGTCGAGGATATCGCGCACCCCACCCAGCACCACCCAGGCTGCCAGGGCAAAGGTGGCCAGGGCTGGCCAGTCGAAGTCGTCGACGACAAACCCTGCCAGCGGTGCCATCACTGCGCTGCCGATCAGCACCGGGGTCATCATGCTGGCCAGCCACTTGCCGGGGGTGTCCTTCCAGCGCACCACCACGCCCACGCCCAACACCAGCATCAACAGCGCCATCAACGGCAGGAACAACGCATCGAAGTACGGCGGGCCAACCGACAGCTTGGCCCCTGTCAGGGCATCGAGCACCAGCGGGTACAGCGTGCCAAGCAGAATCATCGAGGCCGCTACCACCAGCACCAGGTTGTTGGCCAGCAGCAGTGTTTCACGCGACCATAGGCCGAAGCCCACCTGGCTCTTGACTACCGGCGCACGCAGGGCGAACAGCGTGAGCGAGCCGCCCACCACGCACAGCAGGAAGAACAGGATGAAGATGCCGCGCGAGGGGTCGGCTGCAAAGGCGTGAACCGAGGTGAGCACGCCCGACCGCACCAGGAAGGTGCCCAGCAGGCTGAGGGAAAACGCCGCAATGGCCAGCAGCACCGTCCAGCTCTTGAACACACCGCGCTTTTCGGTCACCGCCAGCGAATGGATCAGCGCCGTGCCCACCAGCCATGGCATGAACGAGGCGTTCTCGACCGGGTCCCAGAACCACCAGCCGCCCCAGCCCAGCTCATAGTAGGCCCACCATGAACCCAGCGTGATGCCAACACCCAAAAACGCCCAGGCGACGATGGTCCAGGGCCGCGACCAGCGTGCCCACGCCGCATCCAGGCGGCCACCGAGCAGCGCGGCGATGGCAAAGGCGAAGGCCACCGAAAAGCCCACGTAGCCCATGTACAGCATCGGCGGGTGAACGATCAGGCCGATGTCCTGCAGCAACGGGTTGAGGTCGCGGCCATCGACCGGCACCTGCGGCAGCAAGCGCTGGAACGGGTTGGAAGTAATGATCAGAAAACTCAGGAAGCCCACGCTGATCATCCCCATCACCGCCAGCACGCGGGCCAGCATGACCTGTGGCAGTTGCCGCGAGAACACCGATACGGCAAAGGTCCAGCCACCCAATATGAGCGCCCACAGCAGCAAGGAGCCCTCGTGGGCGCCCCATACGGCACTGAACTTGTAGTACCAGGGCAACGCGCTGTTAGAGTTGCTGGCCACATACGCCACCGAGAAGTTGTCGGTCATGAACGCATGGGTCAGGCAAGCAAAGGCGAAGGCCAGGAACGCAAACTGGCCCCAGGCCGCGGGGCGTGCCAGGCTCATCCACAGGCTGTCGCCACGCCAGGCGCCAAGCAGCGGAATGCTGGCCTGCACAGCCGCAAAACAGATGGCCAGTATCATCGCCAACTGGCCGAGTTCGGGTATCACCAGCGCCGCATTCATGGCTGCACCTGCGCTTGGCCGCTTTCCTTCAACGCCTTGGTGACCTCGGGCGGCATGTATTTTTCGTCGTGCTTGGCCAGCACTTCATCGGCCACCACTACACCGTCGCCGTTGAGCTTGCCCAAGGCGACAATGCCCTGCCCCTCGCGGAACAGGTCTGGCAGGATGCCGCGGTAGGTTATGGGCACCGACTTGTTGAAATCGGTGACCACAAAGCGCACGTCCAGTGAATCGGACGAGCGCTGCACAGAGCCTTTCTCGACCATGCCACCGGCACGAATGCGCGTGTCCTGGGGTGCCTCGCCATTGGCAATCTGGGTAGGGGTGTAGAACAGGTTGATGTTCTGCTGCAATGCGCTCAGGGCAAAGCCCACGGCAACCCCCACGCCGACCAGCAGGCCGACGATCAGCAACAGGCGTTTCTTGCGCTGCGGATTCACTGAATGTTCTCCCGGCGCAAGCGGCGCGCCTCTTCTTGCAGGTAGCGACGGCGGGCCAGCAGTGGCATGGCCACGTTCAGCACCAGCACCGCCACGCAAATGCCATAGGCCGACCACACGTACAAACCATGGTGGCCCATGGCAAGAAAATCACCGAAGCTGGCAAAACTCATGGTGCGGCCCTCCGGCCAAGGCTGTTTGATACTTCATCCTTGACCCAACTGGCGCGCGCCTCGCGCTTGAGCACTTCCAGGCGCATGCGCATCAACAGCACGGCGCCAAAAAAGCAGTAGAACCCCAGTGCCGTGCACAGCAGCGGCAGCCACATCTCGGCTGGCATCGCCGGCTTTTCGGTGAGGGTAAAGGTGGCCCCCTGGTGCAGGGTGTTCCACCACTCCACCGAGTACTTGATGATCGGGATGTTCACTACGCCAACGATGGCGAGCACCGCGCAGGCCTTGGCTGCGCTGTCACGATTACTGATTGCCTGGCCCAGCGCAATGATGCCGAAGTACAGGAACAGAAGGATGAGCATGGACGTAAGCCGGGCATCCCAGACCCACCAGCTGCCCCAGGTGGGCTTGCCCCAGATGGCGCCGGTGACCAACGCTACGGCCGTCATCCAGGCGCCAATGGGCGCGGCGCATTGCAAGGCCACATCGGCCAGCTTCATTTTCCATACCAGCCCCACCACACCGGCCACCGCCAGCATCACGTAGCAGGATTGCGCCAGCATCGCCGCTGGCACATGTATATAGATGATGCGGAAGCTGTTGCCCTGCTGGTAGTCCTGGGGGGCGAAAGCCAGGCCCCAGGTGATACCGACCAGCAGCAGCACCAGCGCAGCCACGGCCAGCCATGGCAACAGGCGGCCGCTGATGGCATAGAACCATTTAGGGGAACCCAGCTTGTGGAACCACGTCCAGCTCATTTTCATCAGGGTACATCCAGGGTATTTGCCGGGCTTGAAAGCCCAGGACTCGTTATTCGCCGACGCTGATCTTCAGGCCGGCGGCGATCGCAAAGGGTGCCAGGGTGACAGCCAGGGCTGCCAGGCTGGCGAGCCAGAGCAACTGGCCGGTTGCGGGCATATTGTGCAATGCCGCTTGCAACGCACCACTGCCCAGGATCAATACTGGGATATACAACGGCAGAATCAACAGCGCCAGCAGCAGGCCGCCACGCTTGAGGCCCACCGTCAGCGCCGCGCCCACCGCCCCCAGCAGGCTCAATACCGGCGTGCCCAACAGCAGCGAGCCCAGCAGCACAGGCAGGCAGTGCCCGGGCAGCCCCAGCATCAAGGCCAGCAATGGCGCCAACAATACCAGCGCCAGCCCGGAAAAGATCCAGTGCGCCAGCACCTTGGCCAGCACCATCAGCGCCAGCGGGTACGGCGACAGCACCCACTGCTCCAGTGAGCCGTCCTCGAAGTCGCTGCGGAACAGGCCGTCCAGCGACAGCAGCACCGCCAGCAGTGCCGCCACCCACACCAGGCCGGGTGACAGGTTCTGCAGTGTCTGGCTTTCGGGGCCGACCGCCAAGGGGAACAGCGCCACCACGATGGCGAAGAATACCAACGGGTTGGCCAGCTCGGCCGGGCGGCGGAACAACAGGCGCGCCTCCCGGCGCAGCAACAGGATGAATACGCTCATGCCGCCCACTGCCCCAGGTTCAGTTCGCGGTAACCGGACGGTTTGCGGGCCAGCGCATGGTGAGTGGTCATTACCACGGTGCCGCCTTGTTCGCAGTGGTGTGCGAGGTGCTGCTCCAGTTGCGCCACGCCCTGTTTATCCAGGGCGGTAAAGGGTTCGTCGAGAATCCATAGCGGCGGGCTGGCCAGGTGCAGCCGGGCCAGGGCGACGCGGCGCTGCTGCCCGGCAGACAGGGTATGGCAGGGTACGTCTTCGAAACCGCGCAGCCCGACGGCTGCCAGCGCCGACCAGATGGCCTCGCGGCTGGCAGGCTGGTGCAACGCGCACAGCCAGGTGAGGTTTTCCTCAGGGGTGAGCAGGTCCTTGATGCCCGCCGCATGGCCGATCCACAACAGGATGCTGGCCAAGGCGTGACGCTGCTCGCCCAGAGGCTTGCCACCCAGCAGGATCTGCCCGGCGGTCGGCTGCATCAGGCCGGCCAGCAGGCGCAGCAGGCTGGTCTTGCCACTGCCGTTGGGGCCACTGATCTGCAACATGTCGCCGGGCCGCAATTCGAACGCGAGGTGCTCGAACAGCAGACGCCAGTCGCGCTCGCAGGCCAGGCCCACGGCTTGGAGGTGAAGAGTCACGGTTTCGCCTTATCGGTTGTAGGGCCCAGGGCGCACACCTGAAGCCCTGCCACTCAAGTCGCCCATCGCGCTGCCGTTATACTGGCAACCACGGGCGGGCGGCATTATTACATGCACAGCCACGCTGCCAAGAGGCTGGGCTCCACAGGTTGTATACAATCATGACTGAAATCAATAGTCTCGGCCCACAAACCGCGACCAGCGCCCAGGCAGTGAAAGCGGCCGTGACCGGCGAACTGCTGCGCCTGACCCAGGCTCAGCCGGGTTTGCTCGCCCCGGGCGAGACGGCGCAAGCCGAAGTGGTGTCCATGCGCCAGGCCGGCCAGGATTTTCAGTTGGTGTTGCGCCTGATGCAAGCCAATGGCCTGCAAACCCAGTTGCAGGCCAATGCCAGCCAGCCCCTGCCCCAGGGTAGCCAGGTGACCGTGAGCCAGCCTGAGGCCGGCCGCCTGGCCATCCTGCTGCAACAGGCCAGTGCCAGCCAGGTAGCCACCCTCACCCGCCTTGATACCAGCCAGGTGCCCATTGGTACGCTGCTACAGGGCAAGGTGCTGACCAACCAGGTGCTGCCTGCCACGGCCGACCAACCTGCCAGCTACCGGGCATTGGTAAGCCTGTTGAACACTGCTCAGGCTGGCGCCGTGCTGACCATCGACAGCCCCCGCCCCCTGGCCCTGGGCAGTTTGCTCAGCGGGTTGGTACAAGGCGATCAGTCACTGCGCTTCGTCCCGCTCAGCGGCAGGCAGGACCAGCTCAGCATCGCCCAGCAGTTGCTTACCCAGCAGAACCGCCAGGCATCATTGCCCGGCCTGCTGAACGCGCTGCAACAGCTGGCGAGCGATCCAGGCACCGATCCCGACGTACGCGCCAGCACCGAGCGCCTGCTGGCGGCCTTGCCGACGGCGACGCAACTGGGTGATGCCAAGGCGCTGATACAGGCCCTGAGCAACAGCGGCGCCTTTCTAGAAGCCAAGCTGCTGGCCGGTGGCGCGCCTGCGCTGGCCACCGACCTCAAGGCCAACCTGCTTCAGCTTATCGCCCAGGCCACCACCAATGCCGCGATCAACCCGCCACCGGCCACCCTGGCCGCCGCCATGCCGGCGCTGGCGCGCAATGCCTTGGGGATGCTCGAACGGGTTTCGCCCAAGCCACAGCCTGGTGGGTTTCCGCTCCCGTCCAAACTGCTCCAGGCCCTGGAGGACGAAGGCGACCTGCAAGCGCTGCTGCGCCTGGCTGCGGCGGCCATTTCCCGCCTGCAGAGCCATGCCATGAGCAGCCTGCAACAAACCGGCACGCTGGAGAACGGCAACCTGCAGACCACCTGGCAAACTGAAATCCCCATCCGCCATGGGCAGGACTTCATCCCGCTGCAGGTCAAGCTGCAACGGGAGGAAACCCCCGAACAACAGGCCGAGCGCAAGCACCAGGCGCAGGATTCCCTGCAGGCACTGTGGCGCATCGAGCTGGCATTCGACCTGGCACCGCTCGGCCCTTTGCAGGTGCAGGCACAGCTCACCCAAGGCTGCCTGAGCGGCCAGCTGTGGGCGGAGCGGGAACGCACCGCGCGCCTGATCGATACCGAACTCGGCGCGCTGCGCGCTGGTTTGCTGGCCCGCGGGCTGCACGTGGGCGACCTGCAATGCCACCCCGGTATTGCACCGCAAGGCCCCAGCACCCGGGTAGAACAACGCTGGGTGGATGAAAACGCATGAGCCTGAAAACCCCACGCCAGGCCATCGCCCTGAGCTATGACGGCCAGCAGGCACCCACGCTCAGCGCCAAAGGTGACGACGAACTGGCCGAAGCGATCATGGCCATTGCCCGTGAACACGAAATTCCCATCTATGAAAACGCCGAGCTGGTGCGCTTGCTGGCCCGGCTGGAACTGGGCGACCAGATACCCGAAGCCCTGTACCTGACTATCGCCGAAATCATCGCCTTCGCCTGGCAGTTACGCGGCAAAGTGCCGCCCGGGTTCGATGACACGCCGGAGCCTGAGCGCGATATAACCCCGAACCTGCCGCGTTTGCCAGGGCCCTGAGGCGGCGCTGCGCACCCCATCGCGAGCAAGGCTCGCTCTCAGGGAACTGCGCATAACGTGTTGATTCAGCAGGAACCTGTGGGAGCGGCTTCAGCCGCGAACACCGGCCAAGCCGGTGCCACACACCGCGCTGCCTGCTTCGCGGGCAAGCCCGCTCCCACAGTGATTGCGCCAGCTTTGAGATCTTGTGGAAGGCAGTTTCACCCACTTCTTCGTCTTGTACTACAGCCGCCCCGCCGAAGAACGCCGCCGCAAGGCGATTCTGCAGGCCATCGAAGAAAGCGCAGGCGCCAACCCCTCGCAGCCCCAGGTGCGACGCCCAGGCAAGTTGGGCGCTTCCGCCTGATCAGGCGCTTTCTCGGGTGAACCCCTATCCTGTGGGAGCGCCAGCTTTGAGATCTTGTGGAAGACAGTTGCTCCCACAGTGAGCGTGGCTTGCGTGCGAAATCAGTTCTCTGCGCGGTCCAACACCGGGTGGTACCCGCTTACCGACCCGTTCAGGACCCCTCTCGCCATTGTGCCGCCTGGTCCATCACACAGGTCAATCACCATGGCAATCACCCTCGTCAACCCTGCCGGCGAACAGTTCGTTCGGCGCCATCTGCAGAACATCCCTCGCCCCGACCGCCAAGCCGCCAGCGCCATACGCGAGTGGGCGCGCGCCCAGGGTCACGACCTGGACCCGGACACCACCGACGCGGTCACCCTGCACTACCGCGGCAACCAGGCGATCATTGCCCAGCGCCTGTCACTGACCCAGGCGGTGCTGGCCAACTGGCAAGGCGAAACCAGCAAGAACCTGATCGGGCAATTGTTCCCAGGCGGCTGGGCCGGCCAATGGCCTGGGCAAACCCTGCACATCGTCGAGCGCCTGCCCGAACCGGGCGCCCTGGACAACAGTGCCCCGTTCTCGGTGTTCAACGGCCTGTTCCACCGCACAAGCCCCGCCCGCTACGACAACGCCACTCACCTGCCGATTGACGTCGAAGCGTTGCAGCGCTTTGTCTGGAATCTGGACTTCCACACACACTTCGTCGGTATGCTCGATGACTACTGGCGTGACGCCGCGCAGCAGCACAGCAAGGCCCTGCAGATCAGCTTCATTGCCGCCTGCAACAAACAGGTCCAGGAGGGCTCGCTGAGCGCAACCGGCCGCCTGCTGGCCTGGCAGGCTGCGGGGCTGGCACCGCGCGCAAAGGGTTTCAAGGCCCGGCCGTTGAACATCTATGGCTATGCCGCCACCGACCTGATCGTCATGGCCGATGCCGCACACAATCACGTGTTGATGTACCTGCCGGGCAATGCCTCTCCCCTGCATGAATTCACCGGTATGGCAGCCATGAAGGACTGGGTGGGCGAGCAGTGTCGCGACCCGCAGAAACGCCAGGCACTGCGGCAGTATTTCAGGCTGGCAGACACCCCGGACGGGCTCGATTTCAGCGGGCTGGACACGGCCCTGCTGGGCCTTGGGGTTTACCCTGCCTTCCCCCACCGTTCGCCCAACCGGCCAGGGTTTACCACCGACGGTACATGGCCACCGCGCCAATACGTCAACTACAAAGTCACCAAATACAGCCCGAAACTGACAGGCGATTTGTTCGCCGCCATTACCGAACGCCAGCGTGCGCGCAGTTACGCCGACGCGGATTTCACCATCACCAGTGACCATGAGGTGACCAAGGCCAGGTGGCGCGGCTACCTGACCACATCGATCAACCTGCTGGCGCCGTTCGCGATCGTGGTGCCCGAGCTGATCCCCCTGCTGGCAGCAGCAGGCATCGGCCAGTTCGGCATGGGCCTGGATAAGGCCATCAATGGCAAATCAGCGGAGGACAAGGCAGAGGGTGTTTCGGGCGCGGTCTACGGGCTGCTCAATGCACTGCCACTGACCGCAGAGCTGGCCACCCGGGCGACGACATTGCTGCCACCGCCGCGCGGCGTGTTCAGGGTGCCGATCCGCCTGAACGAGCACTTGGGCTACCCGCTGAGCCCGATCAACCCGCCGCACTTCCCAGAGCCCGACGTGGGCGCCTATTTCTGGGAAGAAGTGGCAGCAGTGCCGGCAGACGATAGCCCGGTTGCGCAGTCGGTAATCAGGACACCGGTCAGCCAAAGTGGCCCGCCAAAGCTGCAATCGATGATCCGTGGCTACAACGCCGAAGTGCTGTACGACGCCGAATACGATGCGTTCATCGCCAGCAATGCCCTCAACGATGTGCAGCCCGTGTGTTACCAGGTCGCCGATGGCCGCCCTGGGCTGTTCAGGATCTCCCCTCGGGAACGCCCGGTCACCGACGCCATGCGCATGGCCACCCTGCGGGGCCTGGGGGTGGATATCCAATTGCCCATCCAGGTGCCGGCGATTGACACCCAGGCCGTGCAGCCCATCCCCAAGACCCTCTCCAGCATCTGGGTGGGCAACAAGGTGATTGCTCCCGAACTGCTGGACAACCTGGCTGCCAATGCCAGGCGCCTGGGCAGCAGCCCGTACCGCTACCGGCTGTATCTGTCGAACGCAGATGCGCGGGCGTTCGAGGCCAACCGGCAACTGCTGGCAACAAGGGCCCCCGGCCTGGAAGTGGTGACGCTGGAAGAGCAGCCCTTCTACCAGCTCTTCCGCGACGGGCCTCATTACCCACAGTATCACCAGGCAATCAACGGCCTCGGGGCCAATTTTTCGTCGGCGTCCGATATCCTGCGCTACCCGCTGCTAAACCATGAGGGTGGGGTCTACCTGGATGTGGACGATACGCTGTTCCCGCACCCTGACGACCCACTTGACCCCTCGCGTGCAGCTATCGACACCGTAGAACTGGCCACTACCCCGGACGGCCTGGTGCTGGGTGACCCGGCCAACAACGACACCCTGGGCATGCACTGCCAGTACAACAGCAACATGATCGGCAGCCACCCCAACAACCCTACGCTGGAGGTAATCGCCGATACCCTGCACGAGCGCTATCTCGCCAACGGGGATTTCTACGGCTACAAGCCGATGGCAGGCACCCCTGAATTCAACGCCTACGCCAAGCGCCTGAGCCAGTTGACCGGGCCGGGCCTGCTCAACGACGTGATTGACCGATGCCTGCCCAGGTTGCGGCTGCTGCGCCAACTGTGCAACCTGCAAACCCTGCCACAAAACAAGCCGCTTTATCTGGTTGACAGCAAGCAGGCCGAGATCATGGCGGCCGTGCAGGCCGACCAGGCGCTGAACCGCGTCGCCCAGGTGGGCAACTACCACTCCTGGGGCAGGCCCTGACAACACAAGGGCGACTTGCGTCGCCTTTTTTGCTTCACTCGCTGCGGTGCAGCTTGCTCATCAGCTCGGCTTCGGCCTGGGTCAGGCCACAGGTTTCGGTCAGTTCGGAAACACTGGCCCCCATGCTCACCAGCCGCGCAGCCTGGGTGAACGTGACGCTGCTGGGGTCGTGCTGCTCCAGGCGCTCCAGGCGGTCCGGCAAGCCGGCAACCACCGCCCGCACTTCATGGATAGCCTCACCCATGCGCACGCTGCCGTTCTGGTAGTCATCCAGGCGCTTGTTCAGGTCCTTGATGCGCTGGTCGCGCATGGCATCGATGACCTGCTGGTGAGCGGCAGCCTCGCGCTGGCGCCTGGCATAGTTCAGGAAGTACCAGGCACTCAGCGCCCACAGCAGCGCCAACAGAATGACCGCAACCTCGAAGATCAACTCAGATGTTCTCCAGCTCGGACCACTCTTCCTCGGTCATCATCTTGTCCAGCTCGACCAGAATCAGCAGCTCGCCGTTCTTGTTGCACACGCCCTGGATGAACTTGGCCGACTCTTCGTTACCCACGTTCGGCGCAGTTTCGATTTCCGACTGACGCAGATAGACCACTTCGGCCACGCTGTCGACCAGAATACCCACCACCTGCTTGTCGGCTTCGATGATGACGATCCGGGTGTTGTCGGTCACCTCGGTGGGCATCAGGCCAAAGCGCTGGCGGGTGTCGATCACAGTGACCACATTACCGCGCAGGTTGATGATGCCCAGCACATAGCTGGGTGCACCCGGCACCGGGGCGATTTCGGTGTAGCGCAGCACTTCCTGCACCTGCATCACGTTGATGCCGTAGGACTCGTTGTCCAGACGGAAGGTAACCCATTGCAGGATCGGATCTTCGGAACCTTGTGCGGACGACTTTTTCATTCCCCTACCCCTTGAAATCCGCCTTCGGCGGTGTGTTCGGTGTCATTTTCGGTTTGGCGTGCATCTGCTTGACGGCGCCGCTGGCGATCAGCTCGGCCAGTTCGGCAACATCCAGCAACGCACACATGTGTTCGATTACCGTGCCGGCCAGCCACGGGCGTTGGCCCCGCTGGCTGCGCCACTTGATCTCGGACGGGTCCAGGCGCAGCGAACGGCTGACCTGATGCACGGCCAGCCCCCATTCATAGCCCTGAACAGAAATTACGTACTGCAGGCCCTGGCGGAAGTCATCGCGGTAACGGTCGGGCATTACCCAGCGCGCCGTGTCCAGCACCTTCAGGTTACCGGCCTGGCAGGTGAGGATGCCAAGGAACCACTCGGGTTGGCCGAACAAGGGCGTCAGTTCCTGACCGGCCAGGTTGTAGATCGAGCCAAGGCACACCAGCGGCACTGCCAGGGTCAGCCCGGCCACGTCGAACAGCAGGCACTCGAACGGCTCGGCCGCCCAGGCCGGGCGACCATCGACGGTGGCCGGCGGCGCAGGCAGGCCCGGCGCCGGCAGGTGTACGTCCACCAGCGGCACCGCAGGTTCCACTGCCGGGGGCTCGATCAGCACCGGGATACTGGCCTCGGCCACCACCTGCTGTTCAACCACCGTAACTACCGGTGCCTGCACGGGCATTACGCTGGGCAGCACGGCCAGCCGGGGCTCGGCAAAGGGCCGCGGGGTGGTGGCCCGTGGCGGCGCTACAGCAGGCGCGCGCGAAGGCGGCTGCGCATCGCGGGCCTGCTCTTCGCGCACGGCCTGGGCAAATTCGTCGGTGGCTACGGGCGCGTCGAGAAGGTCATCGGCCTCGGTGGCCTCTTGCAGCAGCCCATCCAGGTAAGACTGCAGCGCGATCTGCGGCTTGCTGCCGGCGTGTCGGGTTTGCGTCGTCATCAGGCCACCTGCGCTGCGGGCTTGTAGGTCAACAGGTGCTTGAGCAGCGCCCGGTAGGCCAGCAGCCCACGGCTCTTGTTGTCGAACTGCGAGGGCGTGACGCCCTTGCGGCTTGCGTCACGCAGCCGTGTGTCGACCGGAATGTAGCCCTGCCAGACCTGCTCGCCGTAGGTGTCGCGCAACAGCTTGAGCGTGCTCAGCGAGGCCTGGGTGCGGCGGTCGAACAGGGTCGGTACGATCTGGTAAGGCAGCGCCTGCTTGCGCGAGCGGTTGATCATGGCCAGGGTGCCGACCATGCGCTCCAGGCCTTTGACCGCAAGAAACTCTGTTTGTACGGGGATCACCAGCTGCTGGCTGGCCGCCAGGGCGTTGACCATCAGCACGCCCAGCAACGGTGGGCTGTCGATAAGCGCAAAGTCGAAATCCTGCCACAGCTGCGCCAGACTCTTGGCGATCACCAGGCCCAGGCCATTCTGCCCGGGGGACTGGCGTTCCAGCACGGCCAGCGCCGTGCTGGAGGGCAGCAGCGAGATGCGTTCGTCGCTGGTGGGCAACAGCAGTTGCCCAGGCAAGCCTTCGGGCACCCCGCCCTTGTGCAGGAACAGGTCGTAGCAGCTGTGTTCCAGGGCATCGGGGTTGTGCCCGAAATAGCTGGTCATCGAGCCGTGCGGATCGAGGTCGACGACGACCACGCGCTTACCGGCATCAGCCAACAGACCAGCCAGCGCGATGGTGGTGGTCGTCTTGCCGACGCCACCCTTTTGATTGGCTACTGCCCACACTCTCATAGACTGACTCTTGAACCGTTCATGACGCAAAATCCCCGTGGCCTTCCGGCAGCGACGGGGTCAGCGGTGCCAGAGAATTGACGAGTCATTGCCCTGCCACCGTGGCAGCGGTTGCCGGTGCACTTTGTGTGCCAGCCCGGCGCAATGCCGCGTCCGGTGTGGCGTTGGCCGTGCCGGTACCGGTCAGGCTGCGGCGTACTTCAAGGTTGCGTGAGATCACCAGCACCACCCGCCGGTTGCGCGCACGCCCCTCTGGCGAGTCGTTGCTGGCCACCGGCTGATATTCGCCATACCCCACCGAAGCCATACGCGCAGGGTTGACGCCGTTCATCGCCAACAGCCGCACGATGCTGGCCGCCCGCGCGGAGGACAGCTCCCAGTTGGTGGGGTACTGCGCCGTGCGGATAGGCAAGTTGTCGGTGAAACCTTCGACATGCACGGGGTTGGCGAAAGGCTTGAGGATGTTGGCCACCTTTTCGATGATGGCGAACGCATTGTCGCTGGGCATGGCATCGCCGCTGCCAAACAGCAGCGATGAATTGAGCTCGATCTCGATCCACAGCTCGTTGCCGCGCACGGTCATCTGGTCGCTCTTGATCAGGTCGCCAAAAGCGTCGCGTACATCATCGCTGATGGTCTTGAGCGGGTCGCTGCTGGACGCCGCCAGGCCTGCTTCGGTCTGCTGGCTGTCGTTGACCAGCGGTTCTGCCGGGCGCACGCTGAGCGGGCGCTCCTCGCCAATGGGGATGGCCTTCATGCTGCGCTCCGGGTCGTTGAACACCCCGAGCAAGGCCTGGGAAACCACCTTGTACTTGCCCTCGTTGATCGAGGAAATCGAATACATCACCACAAAAAAGGCAAACAGCAAGGTGATGAAGTCGGCGTAGGACACCAGCCAGCGTTCGTGGTTTTCCGGTTCTTCGGCATGGCGGCGACGGCGCATGGGCTACTCCATGAAGCCTTGCAGCTTCAGTTCGATCGAACGCGGGTTCTCACCCTCGGCAATCGACAGCAGGCCTTCAAGCAGCATTTCGCGGTAACGCGACTGGCGCATTACCAGGGCCTTGAGCTTGTTCGCCACCGGCAGCAGCACCAGGTTGGCACTGGCCACCCCGTAGATGGTGGCGACGAAGGCCACGGCAATACCGTTGCCCAGTTGCGAAGGGTCGGCCAGGTTGCCCATCACGTGGATCAACCCCATCACGGCGCCGATGATGCCGATGGTCGGCGCGTAGCCGCCCATGCTCTCGAACACCTTGGCCGCCTGCAGGTCGCGGCTTTCCTGGGTCAGGAAGTCCACTTCGAGGATGCTGCGGATGGCCTCGGGCTCGGCGCCATCGACCAGCAGCTGCAGGCCCTTGCGCGCATAGGGGTCGGGCTCGCCGTCAGCCACGCCTTCCAGGCCCAGCAGGCCCTCTTTGCGCGCCGTCAGGCTCCAGTTGACCACACGGTCGACACCGCCAGGCAGGTCGACCCTGGGCGGGAACAGGATCCAGCGCAAAATCTGCAACGCCCGCTTGAACGACGACAGCGGCGACTGCAACAACGCCGCCGCCAGCGTACCGCCCAGCACGATCAGTGCTGCCGGCCCATTGACCAGCGCGCCGACATGCCCACCCTCAAGGAAATTGCCGCCTACGATGGCGACAAAAGCCAGGATCAGGCCGATCAGGCTGAGCACGTCCATCAGACGCACGCCTCCACCAGGTGCCTGCCGATGTCATCCAGGCTATACACCGCATCGGCCAGGTTGGCCTTGACGATGGCCATGGGCATGCCATAGATCACGCAGCTGGCTTCATCCTGGGCCCACACGGTGCTGCCGCCCTGCTTGAGCAACCGCGCACCCTCGCGACCGTCTGCCCCCATGCCGGTCAGCACTACGGAGAGCACCTTGTCGCCATAGGACTTGGCCGCAGAGCCGAAGGTGATGTCCACGCAGGGCTTGTAGTTCAGGCGCTCATCGCCCGGCAGGATTTTCACCGTGCCACGGCCGTCAATCATCATCTGCTTGCCACCCGGTGCCAGCAGCGCAAGCCCGGGGCGCAGCATGTCGCCGTCCTCGGCTTCCTTGACACTGATGCGGCACAGTTTGTCCAGGCGCTCGGCAAAGGCCTTGGTGAACGCGGCGGGCATGTGCTGGATGAGCACGATGGGCGCCGGGAAATTCGCCGGCAGCTGGGTCAGCACACGCTGCAGCGCCACCGGGCCACCGGTGGAGGTACCAATCGCCACCAGTTTGTAGGGTTTGCGCTTGGGGGCCGGAGAATGCGACGGGGCCGTAGCCGTTGGCCGCGCTGGCACGGGTGCCGCGCTGCGTACCGGCGCCGTGGTGGCGGTACCCTGGCTGCCCGAGGCGGGCGCAGGCGCAGGCGCGGTGCGGGCGTAGCTGGGAATACGGCGGTTACTGCGCGAAATGGTATGCACCTTTTCGCACAACATCTGCTTGACCTTGTCGGGGTTGCGCGAGATGTCCTCGAAGTTTTTCGGCAGGTAGTCCACGGCGCCTGCGTCCAGCGCATCGAGGGTAACGCGGGCGCCCTCGTGGGTCAGCGACGAGAACATCAGCACGGGGGTGGGGCAGCGCTGCATGATGTGGCGCACGGCGGTGATGCCATCCATCATGGGCATTTCGTAGTCCATGGTGATGACATCGGGCTTGAGCGCCAGTGCCTGGTCGATCGCTTCCTTGCCGTTGGTCGCGGTACCTACTACCTGGATCGTCGGGTCCGCCGACAGGATTTCCGAGACACGGCGGCGGAAGAAACCGGAATCATCCACCACCAGGACCTTGACTGCCATAAACACTCCATTAGGCGGCGCCACCCGCCAGGGGGCGCCACCGAAATCAAATACGCCGGGCGGCGTAACGCTTGAGCATGCTCGGGACGTCGAGAATCAGCGCAATGCGGCCGTCGCCAGTAATGGTGGCTCCGGACATGCCAGGGGTGCCCTGCAGCATCTTGCCCAACGGCTTGATTACCACTTCTTCCTGGCCGACCAGTTGATCGACGACAAAGCCGATGCGCTGGGTACCGACCGAAAGAATCACCACATGCCCTTCGTGCTGTTCTTCATGGACCTGGCCCTGAACCAGCCAGCGCTTGAGGTAGAACAACGGCAGCGCCTTGTCACGCACGATCACCACCTCCTGGCCATCGACCACGTTGGTGCGTGACAGGTCCAGGTGGAAAATCTCGTTGACGTTGACCAGCGGGAAGGCGAATGCCTGGTTGGCCAGCATCACCATCAGGGTCGGCATGATCGCCAGGGTCAACGGCACCTTGATGACGATCTTCGAGCCCTGGCCCTTGGCCGAGAAGATGTTGATGGAACCGTTAAGCTGGGAAATCTTGGTTTTCACCACGTCCATGCCAACGCCACGCCCGGACACGTCAGAGATTTCGGTTTTGGTCGAGAACCCGGGGGCGAAGATCAGGTTGTAGCAGTCCGACTCGCTCAGGCGCTCGGCGGCGTCCTTGTCCATCAGGCCTTTTTCCACGGCCTTGGCACGCAGGATGTTCGGGTCCATGCCTTTGCCGTCATCGGAAATCGACAGCAGAATGTGGTCACCCTCCTGCTCGGCCGACAACACCACCCGCCCGGTACGGGCCTTGCCGGCTTCCTCACGCTCGTCGGGCATTTCCACACCGTGGTCCACGGCGTTGCGCACCAAGTGCACCAACGGGTCGGCCAGCGCCTCGACCAGGTTCTTGTCCAGGTCGGTTTCTTCGCCCACCAGTTCCAGGTTGATTTCTTTCTTCAACTGCCGGGCCAGGTCGCGTACCAGGCGCGGGAAGCGCCCGAACACCTTCTTGATCGGCTGCATGCGCGTCTTCATCACCGCGGTCTGCAGGTCGGCAGTGACCACGTCGAGGTTGGACACGGCCTTGGACATGGCCTCGTCGCCGCTGTTCAGGCCCAGGCGCACCAGGCGGTTACGCACCAGCACCAGTTCGCCAACCATGTTCATGATCTCGTCCAGGCGCGCGGTATCGACCCGCACGGTGGTTTCAGCCTCGCTGGCGCCATGCTTTTCGGCTGCAGGCGCCGGCGCACGGGGTGCCGGGGCTGGGGCT
>NZ_JACVVG010000066.1:0-19434 GCF_016647875.1 Pseudomonas sp. S36
ACGGGAGCGGGCGGCTTTGGTTACTTTGGCCAAGACCAAAGTAACCCGCCGTAAGGGCGGAAAGGTGACTAAGCGCCACCCCCGCTAATGAATATCAACCCGCCTGAAGCGCAATACGCCCAATCAAACCTTCCCGGGACTCAGCACAGTATCCTTGGCCTCCCCCAACACCCCAGGATAATCCAACGTATAATGCAACCCCCGACTCTCCTTCCGCCGCATCGCCGATAAAATCATCAACTCCGCCACCTGCGCCAAATTCCGCAGTTCTATCAAATCCCTGCTCACCCGGTAATTACTGTAGAACTCGTCAATCTCATCCAGTAGCAGCCGTACCCGATGCTGGGCCCGCTGCAACCGTTTGCTGGTCCGTACGATCCCCACGTAGTCCCACATGAACCGCCGTAACTCGTCCCAGTTATGCGCAATGATCACGTCCTCGTCCGAATCCGTCACCTGGCTCGCGTCCCACCCCGGTAATGCCACCGGCATGGGCACCGCTTCCAGGTGCGCCTGAATGTCCGCTGCCGCCGCGCGGCCGTAGACGAAGCATTCCAGCAGCGAATTGCTGGCCATGCGGTTGGCGCCGTGCAGCCCGGTAAAGCTCGTTTCGCCAATGGCATAAAGCCCCGGCACATCCGTATGGCCACGCTCATCCACCATCACCCCGCCACAGGTGTAATGTGCCGCCGGCACCACCGGGATGGGTTGACGCGTGATGTCGATACCAAAGCCCAGGCAGCGCTCGTATACCGTCGGGAAATGGCTCTTGATGAACTCCGCAGGCTTGTGCGTGATGTCCAGGTACACGCAGTCCACCCCAAGGCGCTTCATCTCGTGGTCGATGGCCCTGGCCACGATGTCCCGCGGCGCCAGTTCCTCACGCGGGTCGAAACGCGGCATGAAGCGCTCCCCGTTGGGCAGGCGCAGCAGGGCGCCTTCTCCGCGCAGTGCCTCGGTTATCAGAAAACTCTTGGCTTGCGGGTGATAGAGGCAGGTCGGGTGGAACTGGTTGAACTCCAGGTTCGCCACCCGGCAGCCTGCACGCCAGGCCATGGCGATGCCGTCGCCGCAGGCACCGTCCGGGTTGCTGGTGTAGAGGTAAACCTTGGCTGCACCGCCTGTCGCAAGCACCGTGAACCGGGCGCCGTAGGTGTCGACCTGGCCCGTGTTGCGATCCAGTACATAGGCCCCCAGGCAACGCTCGCCGGCAAGGCCCAGGCGCCGCTCTGTGATCAGGTCTACCGCTACGCGCTGCTCCAGCAGCTCGATGTTGGGGCGCTGCCTGGCTTGCGCGAGCAGGGTGGTGAAGATGGCGGCACCCGTGGCGTCTGCGGCGTGGATGATACGCCGGTGGCTGTGACCGCCCTCGCGGGTAAGGTGGAACTCGAAGCCACCGTCGTCGACGCCGTGGTGGTCGTCCCGGGTGAACG
Source organism: Pseudomonas sp. S36 (assembly GCF_016647875.1). Classification (NCBI taxonomy): domain Bacteria; kingdom Pseudomonadati; phylum Pseudomonadota; class Gammaproteobacteria; order Pseudomonadales; family Pseudomonadaceae; genus Pseudomonas; species Pseudomonas sp. S36. Next base: position 1,434 of record NZ_JACVVG010000066.1, read on the forward strand.
GCACGCCCTGTTCGATCAGCCATTCGATGGCTTCGCGGCTGTGCTCGACGGTAAAACGCACGGCCGCTTCATTGCACAGGCCGCCGCCGGCATTGAGCGTGTCTTCGACGTGGGACTGTACGGTGTCGGTGTCGTCCAGTACCGCTGCTACACCACCCTGGGCCCAGAAGGTCGAGCCATTGGCCAGGTCGCCCTTGCTGAGCACGGCAACGCGCAGGTTGCCGGGCAGGTTCAGTGCCAGGCTGAGACCCGCAGCGCCGCTGCCGATCACCAGGACATCATGTTGGAATTGTTGGCTCATGTCGGGACACTAGTAATCTTCTGGAAGGGCGCGGCACAATAGTCACGCGCCGATGGCATTGTGAAACTATCGTGAACCTGGCCGGGTTGCCTTTATAGCAGCCTCAGGTAGCCAATTTCCATGCCACTTGCCAGGTAGCGGCAACCTTTGTGGGAACTTTCCGGCGTCGCCGGAAATCCTATGAAGGCTGCCTGCACGCCAACAATTTGCCGCGGCGACGCAGGGCGGTAGCTCCCAACGGGCTCACACCTGCGTATTCGTAACCTGATTATCGACGTTGCCGGTCAGTTCCGTGCTACGTCTTCCGTGCACGCCGATCAAGGGCTGCAGGAAACTTGCTTGGAGGGGAGAACTTTTGCGCAAAGCCCGAGTCTATGGTTGCAAGCCTGAGCGATGGCCATTGCAGCGCTCCTTCGAGTTTACCGAGGAGTGTTCATGCTAACCCAGGAAGAGGATCAGCAGCTTGTCGAGCGTGTGCAGCGTGGTGACAGGCGAGCTTTCGATCTGTTGGTGCTGAAGTATCAGCACAAGATTCTCGGGTTGATCGTGCGGTTTGTCCACGACACCCACGAAGCCCAGGATGTTGCACAGGAAGCGTTTATCAAGGCGTACCGTGCGCTTGGCAACTTTCGCGGTGACAGTGCGTTCTATACGTGGCTGTACCGTATCGCCATCAACACGGCGAAAAATTACCTGGTGTCACGCGGTAGGCGGCCACCAGACAGTGATGTGAGCTCCGAGGATGCGGAGTTTTACGATGGCGATCATGGCCTCAAGGATCTTGAGTCTCCAGAGCGCTCGTTGTTGCGGGATGAAATCGAAGGCACCGTCCATCGGACCATCCAGCAGCTCCCGGAGGACCTGCGTACGGCATTGACCCTGCGTGAGTTCGACGGCTTGAGTTACGAAGACATTGCCAGTGTCATGCAATGTCCGGTGGGTACCGTGCGCTCTCGGATTTTCCGCGCTCGGGAGGCCATAGATAAAGCCCTGCAGCCTTTGTTGCAGGAAACCTGAGACAGCGGCTACAGCCAAGAGAGGAACCGCCATGAGTCGTGAAGCTTTGCAGGAATCGCTGTCCGCGGTGATGGATAACGAAGCGGATGAACTGGAACTGCGTCGGGTGTTGAACGCCGTCGACGAAGCCGAAACCCGTGCCACCTGGTCGCGCTACCAGGTTGCCCGCGCAGCCATGCACAAGGAATTGTTGCTGCCTAATCTGGACATCGCCTCGGCCGTGTCCGCAGCACTGGCTGATGAGGCCGTGCCGGTCAAGGTCAAGCAAGGCCCATGGCGTACTGTCGGCCGTCTGGCTGTTGCAGCCTCCGTCACCCTTGCGGTACTGGCAGGTGTGCGCATGTACAACCAGGACGACATCACTGGTGCCGAACTGGCTGCCCAGCAACCTGTCCAGCAGGGTGTAACTGTTCCGCAGGCTCAGGGCCCGGCAGTGCTGGCTGGCTATAGCGAAAGCAGCGAGCAGGCTACCGGCCCGATGGCCAACGGTGTGTTGCAGAACCAGGCTGGCTGGGACCAGCGCCTGCCGGGTTACCTGCGCCAGCACGCCCAGGAGTCCGCGCTGAAAGGGACTGAAACCGCTTTGCCTTACGCTCGCGCAGCCAGCCTGGAAAACCGTTAAGTAGGGAGGACCATGCGCGCGCTACCCCTTCTGTCGCTGCTGGTCGGCAGCTGCATGGCGGTGCCAGCGTTGGCAGCCAACTCGTCGCCTGAGGCGAACGAGTGGCTGAACAAGCTGGCACAAGCCAAGCAAACCCAGAGCTATCAGGGCTCATTCGTCTACGAACGCAACGGTAGCTTCTCTTCCCACGGTATCTGGCACAAGGTCCAAGGCGGCAACGTCAGCGAGCGGCTGCTGCAGCTCGACGGCACCGCCCAGGAAATCGTGCGCGTCGATGGCAAGGTCCAGTGTGTAGGTGGCGGCCTTGCCAGTGATGTGACGGCGCCGCCCGACACTGCTCCGCGTGTGCTGGACCCTCTGAAACTGATGGGCTGGTACGACTTGGCCATGTCGGGCAAGTCTCGGGTTGCTGGGCGTGATGCCGTGGTTGTCACCCTCACGCCACGCGACCAGCACCGCTACGGTTTTGAACTGAATCTGGATCGCCAGACCGGCTTGCCGCTTCGCTCGCTGATGCTCAACGAGAAAGGCCAACTGCTGGAGCGCTTCCAGATGACCCGCCTTGAGGCCAAGGTGCCTTCTGATAACGATCTGCACCCCAGCGCTTCGTGCAAGCCGGTTGCGGCCGCCGCGCCAGCGCGCAGCCCTGTGTCTGGCTGGCGCTCGGACTGGCTGCCGCCTGGCTTCGAGCTGATCAACAGCGCCGTTCGTCGCGAGCCAGGGAAGGGCAGCACGGTGAGTACCCTGATGTATGACGACGGCCTGGTCAGGTTCTCGGTGTTCCTTGAGCCTGTGAAGGACGAAGGCGGTGCCGATGTTCGTACCCAGTTGGGCCCGACCTCAGCGGTGTCGCGTCGCCTGAATACGCCGAAGGGCAAGGTGATGGTAACCGTGGTAGGGGAAATACCCCTGGGCACAGCAGAGCGCGTGGCATTGTCGATGCGGCCGCAGGATGCCCAGGCCAGTCAATGACGGCGGGCGCTGCACGCACGCTGTGCAGGCTTTTGAAACGAAATTAACGCATTGTCATTTGCAATCCGTCGGCAAATTTTCTATAGGTCAGGCTTCTGGGAGCCTGACCTTTTGCTGCGTCGTGCAGGGGCCTTTCTAAACTACCGCTCGTTGTGACGGGAGCCGTATGTCAATACCACGCTTGAAATCCTATCTATCGCTGTTCGCTGCTGTGCTGATGCTCGGCCAGGTGCTGACCGCCCAGGCCGAGGAAGCCCTGCCGGACTTCACCACGCTGGTCGAGCAGGCTTCGCCGGCTGTGGTCAACATCAGTACCAAGCAGAAGCTTCCGGACCGCCGCATTGCCGCTGGGCAGATGCCTGACCTCGAAGGCCTGCCGCCGATGTTCCGCGAGTTCTTCGAGCGCAACATGCCCCAGCAGCCGCGCTCCCCGCGTGGCGATCGCCAGCGCGAGGCGCAGTCGCTCGGTTCGGGCTTCATCATTTCCAGCGACGGCTATGTGCTGACCAACAACCACGTGGTGGCCGATGCCGACGAAATCATCGTGCGCCTGTCTGACCGCAGTGAACTGCAGGCCAAGCTGGTAGGTACCGACCCGCGCACCGACGTAGCCCTGCTCAAGGTCGAGGGCAAGAACCTGCCGACCGTCAAGCTGGGGGATTCCGAAAAGCTGAAGGTCGGTGAGTGGGTGCTGGCCATCGGTTCGCCGTTCGGCTTCGATCACTCGGTCACCAAAGGCATCGTCAGCGCCAAAGGCCGGACCTTGCCCAACGATACCTACGTGCCGTTCATTCAGACCGACGTGGCCATCAACCCGGGTAACTCGGGTGGCCCGCTGTTCAACATGAAAGGTGAGGTAGTGGGCATCAACTCGCAGATCTTCACCCGTTCCGGTGGTTTCATGGGCCTGTCGTTCGCCATCCCGATCGACGTGGCCATCGACGTGTCCAACCAGCTGAAAAAAGACGGCAAGGTCAGCCGTGGCTGGCTGGGTGTGGTTATCCAGGAGGTCAATAAGGACTTGGCCGAGTCGTTCGGCCTGGAAAAACCCGCCGGTGCCCTGGTGGCCCAGGTTCTCGAAAACGGCCCGGCAGCCAAGGGTGGCCTGCAGGTAGGTGATGTGATCCTCAGCATGAATGGTCAGCCGATTGTCATGTCTGCCGACCTGCCGCATTTGGTCGGTGGCCTGAAAGACGGCGAAAAGGCAAAACTGGACATCATCCGCAATGGCAAGCGCCAGACCCTGGATATCAGCGTGGGTGCACTGCCGGATGACGATGCCGATATCGCCCCTGGCAGCGACACCAGCGTGGAACGCAGCAGCAACCGCCTGGGTGTTGCCGTGGCGGACTTGACCGCCGAGCAGAAGAAGTCCCTGGAGCTCAAGGGCGGCGTGGTTATCAAGGAAGTGCAGGATGGCCCGGCAGCCATGATTGGCCTGCGTCCAGGTGATGTCATCAGCCACCTGAACAACCAGGCCATCGGTTCGGCCAAGGAGTTCACGCAGATCGCCAAGGAACTGCCGAAAAACCGTTCGGTGTCGATGCGGGTGCTGCGTCAGGGGCGCGCCAGCTTCATCACCTTCAAGCTCGCTGAATAAAGCGTTTTCACAGGCGAAGAAGGGCAGCGATGGCTGCCCTTTTTCATGAATGTTCACAATTGGGCTGACGGATGCCGCCGACGGTTGGGCAGAGGAATCTCCCATCTGCCAGCTGCTTAAGGTACAATTGCCGGCTATTTTTCGGCGGGCGTCCGGCTCGCAGCCTTTTCGAGTGTTGACCTGTGAGTGATTTGAGTCATATCCGCAATTTCTCCATCATCGCCCACATCGACCATGGCAAGTCGACGCTGGCCGACCGTTTCATTCAGATGTGCGGTGGCCTTACCGCGCGCGAAATGGAAGCCCAGGTCCTCGATTCCATGGACTTGGAGCGCGAGCGCGGCATCACCATCAAGGCCCACAGCGTTACGCTCAACTACAAGGCCCAGGACGGTAAGGTCTACCAGCTCAATTTCATCGACACCCCCGGCCACGTCGACTTCACCTACGAGGTGTCGCGTTCGCTGGCAGCCTGTGAAGGTGCCTTGCTGGTGGTCGACGCGGGCCAGGGTGTCGAGGCCCAGTCCGTTGCCAACTGCTACACCGCCATCGAGCAAGGCCTTGAGGTCATGCCGGTGCTGAACAAGATGGACCTGCCCCAGGCCGACCCGGACCGGGTGAAGGACGAGATCGAGAAGATCATCGGCATCGATGCTACCGACGCCGTGGCCTGCAGTGCCAAGAGCGGCATGGGCGTGGACGAAGTGCTCGAGCGCCTGGTGCATACCATCCCGGCACCCGAGGGCGACATCGACGCGCCGTTGCAGGCGCTGATCATCGATTCCTGGTTCGACAACTACCTGGGCGTGGTTTCGCTGGTGCGTGTGCGCCATGGCCGCGTCAAGAAAGGTGACAAGATCCTGGTCAAGTCCACCGGCAAGCTGCACCTGGTCGACAGCGTCGGTGTGTTCACCCCGAAACACACCCAGACCGCCGACCTGAAGGCAGGCGAGGTAGGTTTCATCATCGCCAGCATCAAGGACATTCATGGAGCGCCAGTGGGCGACACCCTGACGCTGTCCTCCACGCCTGAAGTGCAGGTGCTGCCAGGCTTCAAGAAAATTCAACCGCAGGTCTACGCCGGCCTGTTCCCGGTCAGCTCCGATGACTTCGAAGATTTCCGCGACGCGTTGCAGAAACTCACGCTGAACGACTCGTCGCTGCAGTACATGCCGGAAAGCTCCGATGCACTGGGCTTCGGTTTCCGCTGTGGCTTCCTGGGCATGCTGCACATGGAGATCATTCAGGAGCGCCTGGAGCGTGAGTACGACCTGGACCTAATCACCACGGCGCCCAGCGTAATTTACGAGCTGGAACTGAAAACCGGTGAAACCATCGTGGTCGACAACCCGTCGAAGCTTCCGGACGTCTCCGCCGTCACGGACTTCCGTGAGCCGATCGTCACCGCGACTATTCTGGTGCCTCAGGAACACCTGGGTAACGTGATCACGCTGTGCATCGAAAAGCGCGGCGTGCAGCGTGACATGCAATTCCTCGGTAGCCAGGTGCAGGTGCGCTACGATATGCCGATGAACGAGGTGGTGCTGGACTTCTTCGACCGCCTCAAATCCACCAGCCGCGGCTATGCTTCGCTGGATTATCATTTTGATCGCTATCAGTCGGCCAACCTGGTCAAGCTGGATGTGTTGATCAACGGTGACAAGGTCGACGCCCTGGCATTGATCGTGCACCGCGACAACGCAGCCTACAAAGGCCGTGCGCTGACCGAGAAGATGAAGGAGCTGATTCCTCGGCAGATGTTCGATGTGGCGATCCAGGCAGCCATTGGCGGCCAGATCATTGCCCGGACCACTGTCAAGGCACTCAGAAAGAACGTACTGGCCAAATGTTACGGTGGCGACGTTAGCCGTAAGAAAAAGCTGCTGGAGAAGCAGAAGGCCGGTAAGAAACGCATGAAACAGGTGGGCAACGTGGAGATTCCACAAGAAGCCTTCCTCGCCGTGCTCAGGTTGGATAGCTAGGTCCTATGTCGCTAAATTTCCCGCTGTTGCTCGTCATCGCCGTTTTCGTATGCGGTCTGCTTGGCTTGATCGACCTGCTGTTCCTGGCGCCGCGGCGTCGTGCAGCCATCGCCAACTATCAGGGCAGCGTAAGCCAGCCGGAAGTAGCGGTGGTAGAGCGCCTGAACAAGGAGCCGTTGCTGGTCGAGTACGGCAAGTCGTTCTTCCCGGTGTTGTTCATCGTGCTGGTGCTGCGCTCGTTTCTGGTTGAGCCGTTCCAGATCCCTTCGGGGTCGATGAAGCCGACCTTGGAAGTGGGCGACTTCATCCTGGTGAACAAGTTCTCCTACGGCATTCGCCTGCCGGTGATTGACAAGAAGGTGATCGAAATCGGTGACCCTCAGCGGGGCGATGTGATGGTGTTCCGCTACCCGAGCGATCCGAATGTCAACTACATCAAGCGTGTGGTTGGCCTGCCAGGTGACCAGATCCGTTACACCAATGACAAGCGTCTGTTCGTCAATGGCCAGCCCATTGCCGAGCAACTGGTGGGCACCGAGCCGGGCACCTTGGGTAGCGCAGAGCTGTACAAGGAAAAACTCGGTGCTGCCGAGCACCTGATCCGCAAGGAGATGAGCCGTTATCGCATGCCACCGGACCAGCAATGGACCGTGCCGGCAGGCCATTACTTCATGATGGGCGACAACCGCGACAACTCCAACGACAGCCGCTACTGGGATGACCCGAATATTCCCAAAGAGCTGCACGGCATGGTTCCGGACCGCAACATTGTCGGCAAGGCCTTTGCCGTCTGGATGAGCTGGCCAGAGCCGAAACTCAGCCACCTGCCCAACCTTTCGCGGGTCGGCCTGATCCATTGATACCCTTCGGCGCTGTCCAGCAGACAGCGCCGAATGCATTTCTGACATAGGCTGTGTCTCAGGGATGGGAGATTCGCCGCACGTCGCGGCCGCCACAGCCAAACAGTCTTTCAGGATGTTGATTTGAACAACGCGTTTAACAACGATCGGGTGGTCGCATGAGTGCTTCCCTTGCCCATCTGGAGCGAAAGCTCGGTTACACCTTCAAGGACCAGGACCAGATGCTCCTGGCCTTGACCCACCGCAGCTACGCCGGGCGCAACAATGAGCGACTGGAGTTTCTAGGCGACGCCATTCTTAATTTCGTTGCGGGCGAGGCACTGTACGAGCGCTTCCCGCAGGCCCGCGAGGGCCAGCTGTCGCGCCTGCGGGCACGGTTGGTCAAGGGTGAAACCCTGGCCCGCCTGGCCCGTGGTTTTGACTTGGGCGAATACCTGCGCCTGGGCTCCGGTGAGCTCAAGAGCGGCGGCTTTCGCCGGGAATCGATCCTGGCCGATGCCCTGGAAGCCCTGATTGGCGCCATCTACCTGGATGCCGACATGGCAACCGCCCGCGAGCGTGTGCTGGCGTGGCTGGCCAACGAATTCGAAGGCCTGACGCTGGTCGATACCAACAAAGACCCGAAAACCCGCCTGCAAGAGTTCCTGCAGTCGCGCAGCTGTGAGCTGCCGCGTTATGAAGTGGTGGATATCCAGGGCGAACCCCATTGCCGTACCTTCTTCGTCGAATGCGAAGTGGTGCTGCTGAACAACAAGAGCCGTGGTCAGGGCGTCAGCCGGCGTATCGCCGAGCAAGTCGCTGCCGCGTCCGCATTGATCGCCCTGGGCGTGGAGAATGGCAATGACTGAGAACACCCCGACCCGTTGCGGCTACGTCGCCATCGTTGGCCGGCCGAACGTCGGCAAGTCGACGCTGCTCAACCACATCCTGGGTCAGAAGCTGGCCATTACCTCGCGCAAGCCGCAGACCACACGCCACAACATGCTCGGCATCAAAACCGAGGGTGACGTGCAGGCCATCTACGTCGATACCCCCGGCATGCACAAGGCCAATGATAAAGCCTTGAACCGCTACATGAACCGCAACGCCTCGGCCGCCCTGAAGGATGTCGATGTGGTGATCTTCGTGGTGGACCGTACCCGTTGGACAGACGAAGACCAATTGGTGCTCGAGCGCGTGCAGTACGTGACCGGGCCGGTCATCCTGGCGGTCAACAAGACCGACCGCATGGACGAGAAGGCCGAGCTGATCCCGCACCTGCAATGGCTGCAGACGCAATTGCCGAATGCCGAGATCGTGCCTATTTCTGCGCAGCAGGGGCATAACCTCGAGTCGCTGGAGGCGCTGATCGCCAAGCACCTGCCGGAAAACGAACATTTCTTCCCGGAAGACCAGATCACTGACCGCAGCAGCCGGTTCCTGGCCGCCGAACTGGTGCGTGAGAAAATCATGCGCCAGCTGGGTGCAGAACTGCCCTACCAGATCACGGTCGAGATCGAGGAATTCAAGCAGCAGGGCCACGTGCTGCACATCCATGCGCTGATCCTGGTCGAGCGGGATGGCCAGAAGAAGATCATCATTGGCGACAAAGGCGAGCGTATCAAACGCATCGGCTCCGACGCACGCAAGGACATGGAAGTGCTGTTCGACGCCAAGGTCATGCTCAACCTGTGGGTCAAGGTGAAGGGCGGCTGGTCTGACGATGAACGTGCCTTGCGCTCGCTGGGTTACGGCGACCTCTGACGCTGTTGCAATAGCGGCTTGCCCCACGGCCTAGCCGCTTCCCTAGGGCTCGAAACCTCGAGCAAGTGACCCTCCATGGAACAACCAGTCGGGCAGCCTGCCTACGTGCTGCACAGCCGGGCCTACAAGGAAACCAGTGCGCTGGTGGACTTCTATACCCCGCAAGGGCGCGTACGTGCGGTTCTGCGCCGTGCGCGGGGTAGGGGTGGCAGCCTGGTGCGCCCCTTCGTCCCCCTGGAAGTCGAGTTGCGCGGGCGGGGTGAACTAAAGACCGTCGGCCGGCTGGAAGGGGCCGGCACTGCGCTCTGGCTGCATGGTGATGCGGTATTCAGCGGTTTGTACCTCAACGAGCTGCTCATGCGCCTGCTACCGGCCGAGGCGCCGTCCCCCGAACTGTTCGACCACTATGCCCAGACCCTGCAGGCGTTGATGGCCGGGCGCGCGCTGGAACCGCTGCTACGGGCATTTGAGTGGCGGCTGTTGGATGAGCTGGGCTATGCCTTCTCGCTGCAAAACGACGTCAATGACCAGCCTATTGCTGCCGAGGGCCGTTACCGCCTGCAGGTGGATGCGGGCCTGGAGCGGGTGGAGCTGGTACAACCTGGCCTGTTTGGCGGCGCCGAATTACTGGCGTTGGCCGAGGCTGACTGGGATGTACCCGGTGCACTGCTGGCTGCCAAGCGCCTGATGCGTCAGGCGCTGGCGGTTCACCTGGGGGCAAGGCCGCTGGTTAGCCGTGAACTGTTTCGCAAGCGCTGATCACGACGTATGCTGTAGCGCTCAAACTTAGGAGAGCGTTTCGTGACTCACAGCAACCGCATGCTTCTCGGCGTCAATATCGACCACGTGGCAACCCTGCGTCAGGCCCGAGGCACGCGCTACCCTGACCCGGTCAAGGCAGCCCTGGACGCCGAGGAAGCAGGCGCCGATGGCATCACCGTGCACCTGCGAGAAGACCGCCGCCACATTCAGGAGCGCGATGTGCTGCTGCTCAAGGACGTGCTGCAGACGCGCATGAACTTCGAGATGGGCGTTACCGAAGAGATGATGGCGTTCGCCGAAAAACTCCGCCCCGCCCACATCTGCCTGGTGCCCGAGACGCGTCAGGAACTCACCACCGAGGGTGGCCTGGACGTGGCCGGGCAGGAAGCGCGTATCAAGGCCGCGGTCGAGCGCCTGGCCCGCACAGGGGCAGAAGTGTCGTTGTTCATCGATGCTGACGAGCGGCAGATTGAAGCTTCACGCCGGGTCGGCGCCCCTGCCATCGAGTTGCACACCGGTCGTTATGCCGATGCCCACACGCCCACCGAGGTGGCTCAGGAGCTTGAGCGTATTGTGCAGGGGGCCGCATTCGGTATTGACCAGGGCCTGATCGTAAATGCCGGCCACGGGTTGCATTACCACAATGTCGAAGCCATCGCTGCGATCAAGGGAATCAACGAACTGAACATTGGCCATGCCTTGGTGGCTCATGCCCTGTTCGTTGGTTTCAAGGCTGCGGTTGCGGAAATGAAAGCGCTGATTCTTGCTGCATCGCGCTAACCATCAGTTGCGGCCTGCCGGGCAATTCACTTGCGCGCCAGCAGGGTTGCCCGGCGTGGCGCTGGCAGCCCTTCCACGGTCTTGCCATGGTCGTCAGGGTCGAGGAAGTCGCTGAGCGACTGGTAGCGCATCCACTCGGTGCTGCGCTGTTCCTCCACACTCGTGACGCTGACATCGACGCAGCGCACATCGCTGAAACCGGCGCGCCGCAACCAGCGCGCCAACGCCGGTACCGACGGCAGGTACCACACGTTGCGCATCTGTGCGTAGCGGTCTTCTGGCACCAGCACCTGCTGTTCGTCACCCTCGATCACCAAGGTTTCCAGCACCAGTTCGCCCCCTTTGACCAGGCAATCCTTGAGTGCCAGCAGGTGCTCGATGGGCGAGCGGCGGTGGTAGAACACACCCATGGAGAAGACCGTATCGAACCCCTCCAGGTTGGCCGGAAGGTCTTCCAGTGCGAACGGCAGGTGCCAGGCGGGCAGCTCTGGCAGGTAGCGCTGCACGGCCTGGAACTGGCAGAAGAACAGCCAGTTGGGGTCGACACCCACCACCAGTTCGGCCCCCGCGCCCAGCATACGCCATTGGTAATAACCATTACCGCAGCCCACATCGAGCACGCGCTTGCCCTTCAGGTTCAGGTGCGGGCCCACCCGCGACCACTTCCAATCCGAGCGCCATTCAGTGTCCACATGCACGCCGAACAGGTCGAAGGGCCCCTTGCGCCAGGGTGAAAGCCCCATCAGTGCCTGGCGCATCTGCACGCGGCTGGCGTCATCGCAGGCGCAATCCAGGCGCAGGCCATTGACCAGGTCGACCTCGCTGGCCTGCAGGGCAGGCAGGGCGTCGAGTGCGCCCCGCCAGCGGTCCAGGTCACCGTGGCCTTTTTCCAGTTTTGCATCCAATTGCGCTTGCAGGCCTTGCGACCAGCTAGCCAGGGGCGTGCTCGCCAGGCGGCGGACAAGGGGGGAAAGATCAATCATGGCAGGGCTATCAACGAGGCAAAATTAAGGCATTGGAACCAGGGCACCACCTTGGAAAAACCGGCCGCCAGCAGGCGCTTGCGGTGGGTGTCCAGCGTGTCCGGGCGCATCACGTTTTCAATGGCACTGCGCTTCTGGGCGATTTCCAGTTCGCTGTAGCCGTTGGCACGTTTGAAGTCCAGGTGCAGGTCGTTAAGTAGGCGCTGTTGCTCGGCATCGGCGAAACAGAGCTTTTCGGACAGGATCAGGGCGCCCCCGGGCAGCAGCGACTGGCGGATACGCGCTAGCAGCTCCAGACGTTGGTCCGGGGCGATGAACTGCAGCGTGAAGTTCAGCGCCACCACCGATGCAGGCTCGAACGGCAGTGTGAGGATGTCGGCTTCCAGTACCTGCACGGGCAACAGTTCCTGGAACATCGAGTCCTGGGCCGTGAGGTACTGGCGGCAGCGTTCGACCATGGCGGCAGAATTGTCCACCGCGATCACCCGGCAGCCGTCGCTGCGCACATGACGGCGCAGCGCCTGGGTGACTGCCCCCAGCGAGGCGCCAAGGTCATACAGGGCAGTGCCGGGCTGGGCGAAGCGTGCGGCCAGCACGCCCAGGTTCTCGACGATGGTCGGGTAGCCGGGGACCGAGCGCTTGATCATGTCCGGGAACACCTGCACCACGTCTTCGTTGAAGACGAAGTCGGGCACCTGCTCCAGGGGCTGGGCGAAGAGGCGGTCGGGTTGTTGGCTCACGGCGGGCTCGATGCGCGGTAAAACGGGGGCGTATTTTATCGAATGGGCAGGTTTCTTGCCATGGCAACCTTTCTGGGGATCGCTGTTCATACCCGCTGCAGTGAAGTTTCACACACCGCTAAGTTAGCCAGATGAATGTGGCGCGTGCACGAAAGTTTGATACTCCGCGCTCAATGTCCTGATGAATGATTAATCACGGACCTCATCGAGTGATAGGTGGTATTGCCATGCAGGAAGAATTACCCATAGAGCAGATGGATAATATTTCCATCGTCAAAACATTGCCCGCACAGTATTTCGCTTTTATAGAAAACCGGCTGGAGGGTGGTCAGCAGGTGGGCACATTGCTGACCGCTGAGAACCTCAAGGCCATCAAGCAGTATGCCAATCAAGTGCATCAGTTACCCCGAACGCAGGCAGAGATCGAAAGTGATTTTGACTATGCAAGCCTGGGGCTTGATGCCACCAAGGTCTACGACCTCTATGTGGCGTTACACCGGCATGTCTATGAGTGGGACATCCTGGAGCGAACCATCAAACAGCTTGGCCCCGAGATCGAGTCATTCGCCGACAGCCTGGTTAACCGCGGTGGCACCCTGCTGAACAACCTGGAAAACAGTGATGTGTTCCACGCACTCAAACAGCGTAAGGCCGAGCAGGGTGAGGATGTCTACACCCACTCATTGAGCGAGGACGAGCGGGCTCAGGTCGCCGCTATCCTGGCAGTCGGTATCAATGAAATCGTTCGGGAGATCGAGGACACCCGTCGGCGCATTGATGACGTCGACAAGCGGGCCAACTGGTTCAACAACGAGATCAAGCGCGAGCTGAAGCCCCGTATGGTAAGGCTGTTGAGGCACTTCGACGACAATGTCTCTCTCGCCGACGTCATCGAGCGCCGCAAGCAGCTCGATCAATGGGATGAGCAGATCGAGCAGTTGAAGTCGGAATACGATGCCAATGTCGGGTACGCCTTCACCGGTATTGCACTGGGCCCCATCGGCTTGATTATCACCGGTGGTGTGTTTGGCGACAGGGCCGAAAAAATTCGCAAGCGCAAGAATGCCTTGATCGAGGAGCGTGACGAACTGGCTGGCCGGCTTGGGAAAATGGTACCAGCGATGGAAGATTTCGAGCGGGTCTCGACGCTGGTCAGGGACTTGCAGTTCCGCTGCAAGGACCTTTCCGCCGCCACCAAGCGCCTGGCTGATGTGTGGTTATACCTGGCTTCCTACGCCAAGAACTCCGTAGAAGAAGCCAAGGCGTTGGATAACATTACGCAGCTCGAGTCGTTTGTTCACGATTTTTCAGAAGTCATCAAGCCCTGGACCAAGATCGGCAACATTTGCCATACCCTGTCGGAAGTGTTCAATGAACTGATCGACGAATATGAGGATGCCTAACATGGATGTTATCAACCTGAAAACCGCCTTGCCTGATTTCCTGAAGATGCAACAGGTGCAGGATCAGATGTTCGAGCTGATCAATACGTGGGACGGCCATGTACTTACGCGGGTGCGGGAACAACTTGATGAATTGCGAAACTTGCTGTTGCTGGTGGAGCGCTCGTTCAAGGAATGCCTGATCGGCGGTATCGTCCTGCTGGAGGACCGGCATTTTGCCCCCTCCACGCGCACCGGGGATGCGCCCTCCAGGCTGGGGAGCGTGCTGACCCGGCTCAACCAGCACCATGCGACCTTGGCTCGCTTCAACCTGCGGCTGGAGCTTTACTCGCTGTCGGCCCTGCCTGAATCGCTGGCACACCTGCAATCACGCGCCACGCGCCTGGAGGAGCAAGCGGCCGGGTTTGACCTGAGGCTGGTGACGCTGCGAGAGCAGCGCGCCGCCGTGGTGCAGGCTATCCAGGTTTTCGAACGGCCTTCGGTCGCCAGCGCCTTCAAAGGCCTGATTCCCAGCGATGAGGAAATCGACCAACTGATGGGGCTGATCAAGGACCCGAAGGTCGATGCCGGGTTGCTCAAGTCGGTAACGGCCAAGCTGGCCAAGTATGCTGATGTGTTGGAAGGTGGCAGAACCTTCAACGACCTGAGCAACGCCCATGCACGCTTGCAGGTGAAGATCGACGAAGCTTCAAACGACCTGCAGTTGGTGCAACGTGCATTGCAGGACGCCAAGACCGAACTGCAAGCCGTCACCGAGCTTTCTGGCCTTGACGCCTTGAAGCAGGCGTGGCTGGATGAACTGCGCAAGGTTGAAGAGCACTGGCAGGCACAGGCCGAAAAACTCACTGCGGGCATGGCGTTGGAGGCTGCAACGCAGGCGCTCCACGACCTTTGCGATTACCTCAAAGCAGTACAGCAGGCCTATGACCGCAGTTGAACGCTCAGCGCACCACGACCTTGCAGTCGAAAGTTTGTACGGGGGGCACCTGTTTTTCCCAAGGCCGTTGATACACCAGCCGTAAAACGGCTTTGCCCGGGGTGCTGGCCTGGAAGCGCCAGGTCGAAAGGCCGGCGCTGCCCACCACGTCTTCTTCGTGTGGGGCGCTGTACACCTCCGGGCCCAGGCTTTCGAGCGCCGGTTGGGCAACTGACTCCACCTGCCATCGGTAGCCGGTAGACGGGTTGCTGGGCAGGGACAGGCTCAGGGCTTGGCCCACCTTCAGGTACACGGGGCATTCGCTCTCGGCATCAAGCTCGATGGGCTGGGGAGGGTGCTGCGCGCAGGCAGACAAAAGCAATAGCCCCACAGGGGCAAGCAGGCGATAGCTGGACATAGCGGCTCCAGAGGCTGGCGACGGTCTGAGAATAACCGATTGTTGCATCCACTGAGCGGTCGAATGGGTAAAAGGGCTGCACGAGCAGCCCTTTACAAATGTCAGAACAGTATCTTGGCCACGTCGGCAAAGCGCTTGGCAAAATGCACTGTCAGCCCTTCACGCAGGTAGTCCGGTAGCTCTTCGAAGTCTCCACGGTTGGGCTCAGGCAGGATCAATTCGTAAATTTTCTGCCGGCGTGCCGCAATCACTTTTTCCCGCACGCCACCAATGGGCAGTACCTGGCCGGTCAGGGTCAGCTCGCCCGTCATGGCAACCCCCTTCTTCGGCGCCTGGTCCCGGGCCAGTGACAGCAGGGCACTGGCCATGGTGATGCCAGCGCTCGGCCCATCCTTCGGCGTTGCACCTTCGGGCACGTGCAGGTGGATGAATGCCTCGTTGAAAAAGCCCGCGTCACCGCCAAACTGCTTGAGGTTGGAACTGACATAGCTGTAGGCGATTTCGGCAGACTCCTTCATGACGTCGCCCAGCTTGCCGGTGAGCTTGAACCCACGGCTGAGGGTGTGGATGCGTGTCGCCTCGATCGGCAGGGTGGCGCCACCCATGCTGGTCCAGGCAAGGCCGGTGATCACGCCTTTGCCTGCCAGAACCTGCTCGCTGCGGAATACGGGCATGCCCAGCGCAGCTTCCAGGTCCTTGGGGCCAATCTTGAGCTTGGCGGTGGGGTCTTCCAGCAGCTTGACCACGGCCTTGCGTACCAGCTTGCCCAGCTGTTTTTCGAGCTGCCGCACGCCGGCCTCTCGTGCGTAACCTTCGATCACCGTGCGCAGCGCGCTGTCGCTGATGCTCAGGCTGGTCTTGGCCACACCGGCCTTTTGCAGCTGTTTGGGCCACAGGTGACGCTTGGCGATGGCCAGCTTTTCTTCGGTGATATAGCCGGAAAGCCGGATTACCTCCATACGGTCGAGCAGCGGCCCTGGGATAGAGTCGAGGGTGTTGGCGGTACACACGAACAACACCTTCGACAGGTCCAGGCGCAAGTCCAGGTAATGGTCCAGGAAGTCGACGTTCTGCTCCGGGTCCAGGGTTTCCAGCAGGGCCGAGGCTGGGTCGCCCTGGTAGCTCTGGCCCATCTTGTCGATCTCGTCGAGCATGATCACCGGGTTCATCACTTCGACGTCTTTCAGCGCCTGTACCAGCTTGCCGGGCTGTGCGCCAATGTAGGTGCGCCGGTGCCCCTTGATTTCTGCTTCGTCACGCATGCCGCCGACACTGAAGCGATAGAACGGCCGGCCCAGGGATTCGGCGATGGACTTACCGATGCTGGTCTTGCCGACCCCGGGCGGGCCCACCAGCAGCACGATCGAACCGCTGATTTCGCCTTTCCAGGCACCGACGGCCAGGAACTCGAGGATACGTTCTTTGATGTCACCCAGGCCGGCGTGGTGCGCATCGAGCACCTTGCGGGCATGCTTGAGGTCGAGCTTGTCGTCGCCATACACGCCCCAAGGCAGGGCAGTGGCCCAGTCCAGGTAATTGCGGGTGACGGCATATTCAGGCGAACCGGTTTCCAGAATGGCCAGCTTGCCCATCTCTTCATCAATGCGTTTGCGAGCCTGGGCCGGCAGCGTCTTGCCTTCGAGGCGCTGTTCGAACTGCTCCAGGTCGGCGCTGCGGTCGTCCTTGGTCAGGCCCAGTTCCTGCTGGATGACCTTGAGCTGTTCCTTGAGGAAGAACTCGCGCTGGTGCTCGCCGATCTGCCGGTTGACCTCGGCGGAGATCTCGTTTTGCAGGCGCGCGACTTCCACCTCTTTGCGCAGCATGGGCAGGACCTTCTCCATGCGCTTGAGCATGGGCACACAGTCAAGCACTTCCTGTAGCTGGCCGCCCGTGGCCGAGGTGAGTGCGGCGGCGAAGTCGGTGAGCGGCGAAGGGTCGTTGGGGCTGAAGCGGTTGAGGTAGTTCTTCAGCTCCTCGCTGTAAAGCGGGTTGAGCGGCAGCAGTTCCTTGATCGCATTGATCAGGGCCATGCCGTAAGCCTTGACCTCGTCGGTGGGGTCGGCTGGCTGGCGTGGGTATTCCACCTCCACCAGATAAGGTGGGCGATGGTGCTTGAGCCAGGTGCGGATGCGTACCCGGGTGAGGCCCTGGGCCACGAACTGGAGTTTGCCGTTCTCGCGGCTAGCGTGGTGCACCTTGACCAGCGTGCCGTACTCGGGCAGCGCCTTGGTGTCGAAGTGGCGATGGTCTTCAGCTGGGGTGTCCATGAAGAACAACGCCAGGCTGTGGTCAGGCGACTTGGCCACCAGGTCCAGGGTTTCGGCCCAGGGCTCTTCGTTGACGATGACCGGCAGTACCTGTGCGGGGAAGAACGGGCGGTTGTGAATCGGGATCACATAGACCTTGTCCGGCAGTTGCTGGCCGGGCAGGGCCAGGGCGTGGCTGGTGCCAGGCTGGGCTGTGGTGTGTTCGACTTCAGCGTGGTCGTCGGGGTGTTCGGGGAGATCCTGCTGGTCGCTCATGGGGCACCTGCGTGAATGACTATGGTGCTTAGATGGGGCAGGGGGCCAAGGGTTTCAAGCGGCTGGCTGGATCGGTGCCTGATGGCGGGGGCTGGCTGTGTGATTGCATGGGGCTGAAGCCTGAAGCTCTGCTGCATTCCGCCCTTGCAGCGGCTCCCTTTTTGTTCTGGCTGTGCGGACCGGATACAGTGTGGACACCTGTGCGGGAACTGGGTTGACACATTAGGGGCCGTACATTCATAGCATAAAGAAACCAAAAACCGGGCGCTCCCGTCATCAAGATCCATTGCAGCAGCGACCTTAAATATATCCGTGTACTAACTGAAGGCACTCGACCGCTCTTGCTTCTAAGCGCGCGATAGTTCAGGCAACACAGATTG
>NZ_JACVVG010000067.1:0-18812 GCF_016647875.1 Pseudomonas sp. S36
CGCGCGGCGCATCGCGAGCTGCGCTCGCTCCTACGTTTGTTTCGGGCCAATGATGCCTGGGGCATTTGTGCGCGAACGCCTTGGCGCATGGCGCGGGGGCCCATCACAAGGTCTTGTCAGCCCCAGGCCCGATCATCCGCGCCAGACCCAGGTTTTTCAGGGCCAGTTGCAACGAGCTGTGGATAACCTGCGGGTTGTCGTGGCTCATTGCCTCGGCCAGCAGCTCCCTGGCCTTGACCATGTCGACCTGACGCAGCATCCACTTCACCTTCGGCAGGTTGGTTGCGTTCATCGACAGGCTGTCGAAACCCATGGCCATCAACAGGATCGCCGCAGCCGGGTCACCGGCCATTTCGCCGCAGATGCTCACGGGCTTGCCTTCACCGTGTGCGTCACGCACCACGGTACTGAGCGCCTGCAGCACCGCCGGGTGCAGGTAGTCGTACAAATCCGCCACACGCGGGTTGTTGCGGTCCACCGCCAGCAGGTACTGGGTAAGGTCGTTGGAACCCACCGACAGGAAGTCCACCTGCCGCGCAAGCTCTTTGGTCTGGTACACCGCGGCCGGGATTTCAACCATCACCCCCACCGGTGGCATCGGCACGTCAGTGCCTTCGTCACGCACTTCGCCCCAGGCGCGGTGGATCAGGTGCAAGGCCTCTTCCAGCTCGTGGATACCCGAGATCATCGGCAGCAGGATACGCAGGTTGTTCAGGCCCTCGCTGGCCTTGAGCATGGCCCGGGTCTGAACCAGGAAGATTTCCGGGTGGTCGAGGGTGACGCGGATGCCACGCCAGCCCAGGAAGGGGTTGTCTTCCTTGATCGGAAAGTACGAAAGCGCCTTGTCGCCGCCGATGTCCAGCGTACGCATGGTGACCGGCAGCGGGTGAAACGCCGCCAATTGCTCGCGGTAGATCGCCAGCTGCTCTTTCTCGCTGGGGAAGCGCTGGTTGATCATGAACGGCACTTCGGTGCGGTACAGGCCTACCCCTTCGGCGCCGCGCTGCTGCGCGCGCGCCACGTCCGCCAGTAGGCCAGTGTTCACCCACAACGGCATGCGGTGGCCGTCCGGGGTCACGCACGGCAACTCACGCAGCGCGTCCAGGCCCTTGGCCAGCTGGCGCTCCTCCTCCACCACATCGCTGTACTGCTTGCGCAGCACCTCGCTGGGGTTGGTGTACACCTCGCCCTTGTAACCGTCGACGATCAGTTCGATACCGTCGACCTTGGAGTACGGCAGGTCGACCAGGCCCATCACCGTGGGGATACCCATGGCCCGGGCCAAAATCGCCACGTGGGAGTTGCCCGAGCCCAATACCGAAACCAGGCCCACCAGCTTGCCTTCGGGCACTTCACCCAGCATGGCCGGGGTCAGCTCTTCACTCACCAGGATGGTGTTGTCGGCATACACCAGCGACTGCGAACGCGCCTGTTGCAGGTAGGCCAGCAGCCGCCGCCCCAGGTCCTTGACGTCAGAGGCACGCTCGCGCAGGTAGTCATCGTCCATCAGCTCGAAGCGGTTGACGTGCTCGCCCACCACCTGGCGCAGGGCGCCCTGGGCCCACTGGCCGGTGCGGATCACATCGCGCACCTCGCCACCGAGGGCCGCGTCCTCGAGCATCATCAGGTACACATCGAACAGCGCCCGCTCTTCGGGGCGCAGCTGGGTGGCCAGCTTGGCGGACAGCTTGCGCATGTCGGCACGCACGCCCTCGAGGGCGTTGTGGAACAGGGCCAGTTCAGCGTCGATGTCTTCGACAGTTTTGTCCGGCACCACTTCCAGGTCGGCGGGCGGCAACATGACCACGGCACGCCCCACGGCAGCACCCGGCGAGCCCGGCACGCCGACGAAGCGCGCTTCCTGGATGCCCTTGCCCTGTCGGCCGAGGCCGCGGATGGAGCCAGTGGCTTCGGCGTGGGCGATTACCCCCGCCAGCTGGGCACTCATGGTGACCAGGAAGGCTTCCTCACCTTCGTCGAACTGGCGCCGCTCTTTCTGCTGGATGACCAGTACCCCCACCACACGGCGGTGGTGGATGATGGGGGCGCCCAGGAACGATGCGAATTTCTCTTCGCCGGTTTCGGCAAAGTAGCGATAGCGCGGGTGGGCAGCGGCGTTTTCCAGGTTGAGCGGCTCTTCCCGGGTGCCCACCAGGCCCACCAGGCCCTCGTTGGGCGCCATGCTGACCTTGCCGATTGAGCGCTTGTTGAGGCCTTCGGTCGCCATCAGCACGAAGCGGTTGGTTTCCGGGTCGAGCAGGTAAACCGAGCAGACCTGGCTGCCCATGGCTTCCTTGACACGCAAGACAATGATCCCCAACGCCGACTTGAGATCTTTGGCGGAGTTCACTTCCTGGACGATCTTGCGCAGCGTATTGAGCATGGCTCGGGGTCGAACTCCGTCGTCAGTCGCGCGTCAGAAGACGCGGTGCTAGCTCTTTCAGGGCGCGGCGGTAAACCTCGCGCTTGAATGTCACAACCTGCCCCAGCGGGTACCAGTAACTCACCCAGCGCCAGCCGTCGAACTCCGGCTTGCCGGTCAGGTCCATGCGCACCCGCTGTTCATTGCTGATCAGCCGCAGCAGGAACCACTTCTGTTTCTGGCCGATGCACAGGGGCTGGCTGTGGGTACGCACCAGCCGCTGGGGTAAACGATAACGCAACCAGCCACGGGTGCAGGCAAGAATTTCTACATCGTCGCGTTCAAGGCCAACTTCTTCGTTCAGCTCGCGGTACAGGGCATCTTCCGGCGTCTCGTCAGGGTTGATACCACCCTGGGGAAATTGCCAGGCATCCTGGTTGATCCGGCGAGCCCATAACACCTGCCCGGAATCATTCGTAAGAATGATCCCTACATTGGGGCGAAAACCATCCGGGTCGATCACGGCAGCAACCTCGCAAACGCATGTCACCGCATTGTTCCACAAAGCCTGCGAGCGCAGCAACGCGCCTGCCCGGCTTATATGCAGCAAGGGCTGCGGGAGCGTCCGCCTGGGTGCTTGCCAACCTGCCCAGTTGCCTCACAGGTACCGTTCAGACCGGCTTGGCGCCCATCAGCCCGGCGATGGACAGGAAGCACAGCCCGCTGAACAGCGACAGCGCCAAGGTGTAGCGCAAACCCACGGCCTGCGCCTTGCGCAGGCGGTTCAGACGCAGCAACAGCCAGGCTGCGGCAAAAGCGCCCAAGGTATACAGCAGGCTCGAGGCCAGCAGCCAAGTCTGCCCCAGCGGCCAGCCAACCAGGTGCACCAGCCACCAGCCGGTAAACGGCATGCTGACCAGGCACACGGCCATGACCAGCCAGATGAAGATCAGCGGGCGCTGCAACAACCTGGCCCAGGGCTCTGGGTCGCCCTTTCGGTAAGCACGCAGGGTCCACAAGGCAAGCCCTGCGGCCCCCAGCAGCAGGAGCACGGTGGCGATCACATGGAGCGTCTTGAGGGTGGTCAGGTGTTCCATCTCGTGTGTCCTTTGGCCTGCGGTGCACGCCCAAGCTTAGCCGTTCAGCCCAGGAACAGCTTGTAGGCCGGGTTTTCGGTTTCGTCCCAGTAGGGGTAGCCGATCTTGGCCAGCGCCGCAGGCACCAGGTGACGTTCCTCTTCCGGCACCTGCAGCCCCGCCACTACGCGCCCGTCTGCCGCCCCGTGGTTGCGGTAGTGGAACATGGAGATGTTCCAGCGCCCCCCCAGCTTGTCGAGGAAGTTGAACAGCGCGCCTGGCCGCTCCGGGAACTCGAAGCGCAGTACCATTTCGTCGCTGGCGCCCGCCGAATGGCCGCCGACCATGTGGCGGATGTGCAACTTGGCCAGTTCGTTGTCGGTCAGATCGGTCACCGGGAAGCCTTGGTCCTCCAGTTGCTGCACCAGGGCAGCACGCGGGTCGTTTTCCGGGTGGGTTTGCACGCCGACGAAGATGTGGGCTTCGTCGGAGGTATGCTTGCGGTAGTTGAACTCGGTGATCTGCCGCTTGCCGATCGCCTCGCAGAACGCCTTGAAGCTGCCTGGCCGTTCCGGGATGGTCACGGCGATGATGGCCTCGCGCTTTTCACCCAGCTCGGCACGTTCGGCCACATGGCGCAGGCGGTCGAAATTGACGTTGGCGCCTGAGTCGATGGCCACCAGGGTGTGGCCCGTCACGCCATGCATTTCCACGTAGCGCTTGATACCGGCCACACCCAGTGCCCCGGCAGGCTCGGTGATGGAGCGGGTATCGTCGTAGATATCCTTGATGGCCGCGCAAATTTCATCGGTGCTGACGGTGACCACTTCGTCCACATGGTGACGGCAGATATCGAAGGTGTGCTGGCCAATCTGCGCCACCGCCACGCCATCGGCGAACAAGCCCACCTGCGGCAGCACCACCCGCTCACCGGCAGCCATCGCCGCCTGCAGGCAGTTGGAGTCGTCCGGTTCCACGCCGATCACCTTGATGTCGGGGCGCAGGTACTTCACGTAGGCGGCGATGCCGGCAATCAGGCCCCCGCCGCCCACGGGCACGAAGATGGCATCCAGCCGGCCAGGGTGCTGGCGCAGGATTTCCATGGCCACGGTGCCCTGCCCGGCAATGGTGTGCGGGTCATCGTAAGGGTGGATGTAGACGAAGCCCTTCTCGTCGACCAGTTTCAGCGAGTAGGCCAGTGCCTCGGGGAACGAGTCGCCGTGCAGCACCACCTTGCCACCCCGCGAGCGCACGCCCTCGATCTTGATCTCGGGGGTGGTCTTGGGCATCACGATGGTTGCCTTGATGCCCATTTCCCGCGCCGCCAGGGCCAGGCCCTGAGCGTGGTTGCCAGCCGATGCCGTGACAACGCCCCGGGCCAGCTCCTGCGGGGTCAGTTGCGCCAGCTTGTTGTAGGCCCCGCGGATCTTGAACGAGAACACCGGCTGCAGGTCTTCGCGCTTGAGCAGGATCTGGTTACCCAGGCGTGCGCTGAGCTGCCCGGCAGGCTGCAACGGGGTTTCGACGGCAACGTCATAGACGCGCGAGGTGAGGATCTTCTTGACGTACTGTTCGAGCATCTGGAAAGCATCACTGGGCCGCGGGACAAGGCCTGGAAGTCTACCCCAGCGCTACGTCGGGCGACCACAGCAAAGCCCTGCAAGCCGTTATACTAGGCCCCTTTGAAAACGCCCTGCCCCATTTCGGAGCCCGCATGACCCAGGACCAACTCAAACAGGCCGTCGCCCAGGCCGCTGTCGACTTCATTCTGCCCAAGCTGGATGAAAAGAGCGTTGTCGGCGTCGGGACCGGCTCCACCGCCAACTTCTTCATCGACGCCCTGGCCCAGCACAAGGCCGCCTTCGATGGCGCCGTCGCCAGCTCCGAGGCTACCGCACAGCGCCTGAAGGGCCATGGCATTCCGGTATTCGAGCTGAACAGCGTCAGCGAGCTGGAGTTCTACGTGGACGGCGCCGACGAAAGCGACGAGCACCTGAACCTGATCAAAGGCGGTGGCGCAGCCCTGACCCGCGAGAAAATCGTCGCGGCGGTCGCCAAAACCTTCATCTGTATCGCCGACGGCAGCAAGCTGGTGCCTGTGCTGGGCGCTTTCCCGCTGCCGGTCGAGGTCATCCCCATGGCCCGCAGCCACGTGGCGCGCCAGTTGGTGAAGCTGGGCGGCGACCCGGTGTACCGTGAAGGTGTGGTCACCGACAACGGCAACGTGATCCTCGATGTGCACAACCTGCAGATCACCAACCCGGTCGAGCTGGAAGCACAGATCAATGCCATCGTCGGCGTGGTGACCAATGGCCTGTTCGCCGCTCGCCCGGCAGACCTGCTGCTGCTGGGCACCGCCGATGGCGTGAAGAGCCTGAAAGCCGAATAAGCCTGGCTGGGGCTGGGGCGCGGCCCCGCCGGTTCATGGGGCCGGCAGCTTGAACACGTAGAACAGGTTCGGCTCGCTGACCATATAAAGGGTGCCGGCGTCGTCCATCGCCACGCCCTCCGCCTGCGGCACCGTCGCCTTCAGCCCATGGGCACCCTTGCGTAAAGACAGGGTGCTCAGCGGCTTGCCTTGTACATCCAGTTCCAGCAACAGGCGCGACTCGTCCGACAGCGCCAGCAGGTGCCCGCTGCGCTCATCGAACTGCAAGCTGGACAGGTCGCGTACAAACAGCCGCGCATCGCGCTTGCTGTCCTGCACCACGTTCACGGCGTAAGGCTGCTGCGGGTTGTCGTGGGGGAACCCGTGCACTTCGTAGATCAGCATCGGGTCCCGCTCCTTGGCCACGAACAGGCGCTTGCCGGCAGAGTCGTAGGCCAGCCCTTCGAAGCCCTTGTTGCCATTCAGGCCAATGCCCAAGGTAAGCTGCTCGGCATCGGCCGCGTCCAGAAACGGGGTGTCATCCTGCAGCCGCACGCGGATCAGCCGTTGCTGGCGTTCATCGGTGATGACGTAGCTGTTGGGCCCCACGTACTCGACCGCCTCAGGGTCACCAAAGCCGGTCAGCGGCACGCGGCGCAGAATACGCCCCTCGAGCGACAGCTCGATCAGTTCGGAACGGGCATTGGTGACGGTAAACAGGGTTTTGCGGTCCGGGTCATAGGTCAGCGCCGAAAGGTCGTCGTCCAACCCCTCCACCGGCCGGGCTTCCACCGCTACCCGGTAACGGTCCAGGCCGATACCCTGTTCGGCAGGGTGCCACCAGGCCTTGAGGTTGAACCAGGCGCGCTCGAAAAGACGCAGCTCCTGCCCTGCCCAACCGAGCACGAGCAGGCACAGGGCCACGGGGATCAACGACAAACGCAGGTAGCGGGGCATGCGGGCAGGCTCGACGAAGGATGGCGAATTTAAGCACAGACAACTGAAATAAAGCTTAATGCCATCATTCAATTATCCATCGCCGAGCACGCGTTCAGCCTTTCTTAAACCGGTAGAACAGCGCGGGTTCGCTGATGATGTACAGGGTCCCCTGCTCATCCATGGCCACCCCTTCGGCACGGGGGATGGTTTTTTGCAGGCCGTTGAACCCTCCAAGTACAGTCATAAAACTGATCTTTTCGCCCTTGTCATTCAGCTCCAGCAGCATGTGCGAGTCGGCGGAGAGCGCCAGCAAGTGCCCGGTGCGCGGGTCGATGCCCAGTGCCGAGAGGTTGCGCAGGTCCAGCGGGTCGGCGGGCAACGCCGTCTTGTTGCCACTCAGCAGGCTTTGCCCGTTGCTGCTCCACTCATAAAGCCGCGGCGGGCGCTCTTCGCCGATCACCAGGCGTTTGCGCCGAGGGTCCCAGACCACGGCCTCGAAACCCTTGTTGCCATTTTCAGAAAGGCCCAGGTCATGGCTCTGGAAATCGGCGTGGTTCAATTCCGTGGTGCTCGCATCCACTTTGACGACAGTCAGGTCATGCAGACGCTCATCGGTGATGGCCATGTAGCCGCCCTCCATCACCGTGACACCTTCAGGGTTGGCCCAGCCCTTGAGCGGGATGTTGCGCAGTACATCACCGTCGAGGTTCAACTCGGTCAAAATCGGCTTCTTGCCCATGACGGAAAACAGCGTGCGCGTACTGGGGTTGAAGGCGAGGTCTGACGCTTCGTCATCCGCCATGCCCGGAAGGGGTTTCGCGTCGATTTCCACTTTGTAGTCCGGTAACCAGACGCTTTCACCGCGTTCGGCAGTGGTCTCGAAGTGCTCCTTGACCCACAGCATGCCGCGGTCATCCCAGTGCATGAGAAATGCCACGCCATAAGCGATTGCCGCCACCACGGCCAGGGCGAAAGGCCAGCGCAGGTAGAAGCGTCGCATCGTGGCCGCCGGGGCCGTGGCTGAAGAGGGCATGCGAGCAGGATCCTGTGTGATGGGCGGGGATCAGCGCATTATCCAGATAGGGTGTGAAAAAATCGGTAAACAAAACCCCACCACCGCCGCGGTGGGGCTTCGGCCAGGTCAGAGCACGCGGCTTTCGAAACGGCTGACGCCTGGCAGCTCCAGTACCACCTCGTCACCCGCAATGAATGGCCCTACCCCAGCCGGCGTGCCGGTCAGGATCACATCCCCGGCCTGCAACGAGAACTGTGCGGCCATGTGCTGGATCATGGGCACGATGGGGTTGAGCATCATGGCGCTGCTGCCATCCTGGCGCACTTCACCGTTCACCGTCAGGCGTACGGGGATGGCCGTGGTGTCCTCGAAGCTGGAGGCAGACACGAAGGGCGGCAACACGCAGGCGCCGTCGAAGCACTTGGCGAGCTCCCAGGGCAGGCCTTTTTCCTTGAGCTTGGCCTGCAGGTCACGCAGGGTAAGGTCCAGTGCCGGGGCGTAACCGGAAATGGCGTCCAGCACTTCCTCCGGGGTTGGCCGGGTGGACAGCGACTTGCCCAGCAGCACGGCAATTTCCACTTCGTAGTGCACCGAGCCCCGATCGGCCGGGATCTTGAAACCGCCCTCGGCCGGCACCACGCAACTGCCGGGCTTGATGAACAGCAACGGCTCGGTCGGAATGGGGTTGTCCAGTTCCTTGGCATGCTCGGCGTAGTTGCGACCGATGCACACCACCTTGCCCAGCGGGAAATGGATGCGCGTGCCGTCTACGTACTGGTGCTGGTAACTCATGGCCGACTCCTCTGGATACTGCTTTTTATTCAGGTGCGAAGATCTTACCCGGATTCATGATGCCGTTAGGGTCGAACACAGCCTTTATTGCCTTCATGCAGGCGATCTCTTCCGGCGACCTGCTGTAGCCCAGGTAGTCACGCTTGGTCATGCCGACGCCGTGCTCGGCGGAAATGGAACCGCCGTAGCGCTCGACGATCTCGAACACCCATTTGTTGACCCGGGCGCAAGAGGCAAAAAACGCGTCCTTGCTCATGTGCTCGGGCTTGAGGATGTTCAGGTGCAGGTTGCCATCCCCGATATGGCCATACCACACCACCTCATAGTCGGGGTAATAGGCCTGGACGACGGCATCGATATCGCGCAGAAAGGCCGGCACCTTCGATACGGTTACCGAAATATCGTTCTTGTAAGGGGTCCAGTGCGAAATGGTTTCGGACAGGTACTCGCGCAGCTTCCACAGGTTCTTCAGCTGTGTTTCGCTCTGGCTCATGACCCCGTCCAGCACCCAGCCCTGCGCCACGCAATGCTCGAACGTGGCCAGGGCTTCATCGGCCACCTGCTCGGTGCTGGCCTCGAACTCCAGCAATGCATAGAACGGGCAAGGCGTGTCGAACGGCGCAGGCACATCGCCACGCGCGAGGATCCTGGCCAGGCCCTTATCGGAGAAGAACTCGAACGCCGTCAGGTCCAGCTTGCCCTGAAACGCGTGCAGCACCGGCATGATCGAGTCGAAGTCCGGCGTGCCCAGCACCATGGCGGTGAGGTTGCGCGGCGCGCGGTCCAGGCGCATGGTGGCCTCCACCACGAACCCCAAGGTACCCTCGGCACCGATGAACAGGTGGCGCAGGTCGTAGCCGGTGGCGTTCTTGACCAGGCCTTTGTTCAGTTCCAGCAGCTCGCCGGTACCGGTGACCACCTTCAGCCCGGCCACCCAGTTGCGGGTCATGCCGTAGCGAATCACCTTGATGCCGCCGGCATTGGTGCCGATATTGCCACCGACCTGGCTGGAGCCACTTGAGGCGAAGTCGACCGGGTAATACAGGCCCTGCTCTTCGGCATAGGCCTGCAGTTGCCGGGTAATCACCCCAGGCTGGCAGACCACGGTGCGGTCGAAGGCATCGAAACCCAGAATCTGGTTCATGTAGTCGAACGCCACCACCACTTCACCCTTGGCGGCAACCGCACCCGCAGACAACCCGGTGCGCCCGCCAGAGGGCACCAGCGCCACCTTGTGGGCATTGGCCCAGCGCACGATGGCCTGCACCTGCTCGACCGTTCTGGGCAGCACGATGGCGCTGGGCGCAGGCGGATAATGCTTGGTCCAATCCTTGCCGTAGGCCTCCAGTGAGGCCGCGTCGGTCAGCACCTTGCCAGGGTCGACAAGGGTCATCAGCTCATCTAGTGAAGCGCGCTGGATCATCGCCTGAACTCTCGACTTATTCATGGTCACCCTGAGCACACTTCACCTGTCGGGATAAGCTCAGAGTGTGTCGCGTATGCTAGCATAGCGCTCCTTCTGTTCATGCTAGGGCCGCCCCAGCGGGGCTGCCTCTCGCCATTTTTCTTCGGGATACAGGTTTACGCAGATGAGCAAGACTTCTCTTGAAAAGAGCAAGATCCGGTTCCTTCTTCTTGAAGGTGTACACCAGAATGCGGTCGATACCCTCAAGGCTGCCGGCTACACCAACATCGAATACCTCACTGGTTCGCTGCCCGAAGCCGAACTGAAGGAAAAGATCGCCGATGCCCATTTCATCGGTATCCGCTCACGCACCCAACTGACTGAAGAAATCTTCGACTGCGCCAAGAAACTGGTCGCCGTTGGCTGCTTCTGCATCGGTACCAACCAGGTCGACCTGGAAGCTGCCCGCCAGCGCGGTATCGCGGTATTCAACGCCCCGTACTCCAACACCCGCTCGGTGGCCGAGCTGGTGCTGGCCGAGGCCATCCTGCTGCTGCGCGGCATCCCGGAAAAAAACGCATCCTGCCACCGTGGCGGCTGGATCAAGAGCGCGGCCAACTCCTTCGAGATCCGTGGCAAGAAGCTGGGCATCGTCGGCTATGGCTCCATCGGCACTCAGTTGTCGGTACTGGCCGAAAGCGTTGGCATGCAGGTCTATTTCTTCGACCCGCTGACCAAGCTGCCGCTGGGTAACGCGGTACAGGTCACCAGCCTGCACGAACTGCTGGGCCTGGCCGACATCGTGTCGCTGCACGTACCTGAGCTGCCCTCCACCCAGTGGATGATCGGCGAGAAGGAAATCCGCGCGATGAAGAAGGGCTCGATCCTGATCAACGCCGCCCGCGGCACCGTCGTAGAGCTGGACCACCTGGCCGCCGCCATCAAGGACAAGCACCTGATCGGCGCCGCCATCGACGTGTTCCCGGTAGAGCCGCGCTCCAACGATGAAGAGTTCGAAAGCCCGCTGCGCGGCCTGGACAACGTGATCCTCACCCCGCACATCGGCGGCTCCACCGCAGAAGCCCAGGCCAACATCGGCCTGGAAGTCGCCGAGAAGCTGGTCAAGTACAGCGACAACGGTACGTCCGTGTCCTCGGTCAACTTCCCTGAAGTGGCCCTGCCGGCGCACCCTGGCAAACACCGTCTGCTGCACATCCACGAGAACATCCCGGGTGTGCTCAGCGAGATCAACAAAGTGTTTGCCGAGAACGGCATCAACATCTCCGGTCAGTTCCTGCAAACCAACGAGAAAGTGGGTTATGTGGTGATCGACGTCGACGCTGAATACTCCGACCTGGCGCAAGAAAAACTGCAACAGGTCAAGGGCACCATCCGCTCCCGCGTGCTGTTCTAAGTACGCTGCCCCCGCGGCACGCAAAGCCCAGGTTGCTGACACCCGTCAGTCAAGCAACCTGGGCTTTTGCTTTAGCGCTTGATCTTCGCGACTTCAGGGGCCGGATTTGCCACGGCTGAGAGTCGCCGGTAACCCGTCTGCGACATACCTGCCTGTGCAGAAAATTTTGGTCTGCGGTCAAACATCGCCGAGACTTCAATGTCATAGGCTGCGCTCGATCACGGCGAGGAAGAAAGCCATGACGACAGGTACTCATTTAGCTGAAAGAAAGGGGCAAGCATGCGTTCGACCATAGGAGTACTGCTGGCAGTACTGATCAGCCCACTGGCTCAGGCAGAGCTGCTGGACGAAATCGCCGACCGCGGTGAACTGCGTATTGCCGTGCAAGCCGACAACTCGCCGTATGCCTTCAAGCAGGACGACCACCTGACCGGTTTCGACATCGAGTTCGGCCAGGCACTGGCTACAGAGCTGGACCTGCGCGCCGAGTTCATCGAAGCCCCGGCACCGGACGTGATCCCAGGTGTGGAAAGCGGCAAGTACGACGTAGCGCTCACGCCTGCCAGCGAGGCCCCCAAGGCTGATAGCCCGCTTGACGCCAGCCAGTCATTCGGCGGCGAGCAGAAGCTGGTGATCCCCTTCCAGCAAGACAACCCCGCGTTCGAAAGCGCGCTCAACAACGCCCTGCAGCGCCTCAAGGACAGCGGCCGCACCGCCGAGCTCGAGCAAAAATGGTTTAGCCCAAGCCCCTGAGCGGCAGCCGCACCGGTCAGCGGCGGGGCGCACCGCGCGATAGCTCACACTCCAGTGCACGCTCCGCCTCCTGCAGCTCCAGCTCGCTGAACACCTGCACACCGGCCCGCCACAACAGGGCAGCAGTCACCCCCTGCCCGGCTACCTTCACCCCACTGAAGGACCCATCGTACGTCAGCAGGTTGCCGCACGATGGGCTACCGGCCTTCAGCACCGCCACCTGAATGCCATGCCGTTGCACCAGCGCCAATGCCTGGTGTGCACCTGCGAGAAACGCAGCGGTTACATCCTCCCCCAGCAGCGTCACCACCTGCGCCTGGCCATCGAGCACCTGCGTGCCCTGCCCGCCGGGGATTTCGGCAGCGGGCCGCGGCGTGGGCAAACCGCCAGCCACTTCCGGGCACAACGGCACCACTCGCCCCTCCGCCTGCCAACGCTGCAGCAGGTCAGGGTGGCCGCTGGCACGCCCGTCATAACGCACAGGCTGGCCGAGCAGGCAGGCGCTTACCAGCACCTTGGGCAATTCAGAACGGGTCATTGCCGCGTCGCCTGAACCAGCCGGTCAACGACAACCGCTCGCGGCCTGCCGGCAGCACTTCATGGGGCACATCGCCCGACAGAAACACCACCAGGCAGCCGGCCACAGGCTCGACATCATGCTCAACGCCCTGGGCCAGGAACATGCGCAACTGGCCGCCATCCTCGGGCTGCCAACCTTCGTTGAGGTACAGCACTGCCGACACCGTACGCCGGTCATCGTCGCGAAAGCGGTCCAGATGGCGGCGGTAGAACGCACCCGGCGGGTACAGCGCAAAATGGCACTCGAAGTCTTCCAGGCCGAGGAACAAGCCTTGGTTGATCGCCAGGCGCAATTGGTCCATCGCAGCCAGGTACTGGTCGCAGGCATCGGCCTGGCCCGGGTCGACCCACTGGATCTGGTCGCCGCGGATGGCTTCACGCACCTCCTGGGAGGCGCCGCGCCCTACGCCTGCAGGGTTCAGCTCACCTTCGGCATTACGCCGCCGGCATTCGCTCGCAAGCGCCTGCACCAGGTCGCCGGGTAAAAACAGCGCCTGTTGGGACCAGCCACGGGTGGCCAGATCGTCGACGACGGCCGCTAGCATCGGGTTTTCAGGGGAATTTTGCATGGCGCATCATATCCATTCGCCAGATCGGCGCACAGCGCCACTTGGCCGAGAACCACGCACATATCTCGACAAACAGCCGCTGCCACACAGACAATAGCCACCTGCCGACAGGAGTCTTGAATGCGCCGTCTGTTTTCCCTGATTCTGCTGATGATCTGCACCGTACCTGTCTGGGCAGATACCCTGGGTCAGCTGTACATGGTCGCTGGCTGGCCCGACCAGCGCGCCCACTTCACCGATGCCGTCACCGCCGCCCAGCAGCGCTACCGCAACAGCTTGCCGCCGGCCGTTTACCAGGCGCTGGTCAGCAACAGCAACCAGCGCTTCCAGGCCCAGGCCATGGACCGGCGTGCCCAGGCTCAACTGCGCACCGCCTTGCCCAACCCGGCGCCGGCCCTGGCGTTTTTCCAGTCGCCCCTGGGCCGCAAGGTGGTGGCCGCCGAGCTCAAGGCCACGCGCAAGGATGAACTGGCACGCAATGCCCAGGGCCTGCCAAAGATTCAGGCCAGCGATACTCGCCTGCTGATCATCGGCCACCTCGCGCAAGCCCTGCCGGCCCGGGAAGCCGGTGCCGAGGTCAGCCTGGCCATCGCAGGCGTGGCAGCCGACAGCCTCAGCTCCATGATCCCCGGCCTGTTCGGCGGTGGTCAGGCCCAGGGCCTGCTCGACGGCCAGCGCCAGCGCCTGATGAACCAGATTGGCGAAGACCTGAACAACACCCTGCTGTACGTCTACCGTGATTTGTCGGATGCCGAGCTGGAAGAATTCGCCACCTTCGCCGAATCTGCCGATGGCAAGGCGTATTACCAGGCTGCCCTCACCGCCGTGCGCGCGGGGCTGGCTGTTGGCCAGGACGCCAACCAGCTGAATTGATCAGCCTATCTGCAGGTCGAGGAAATCGAAATAGCGCTGGCGGATAGCCGGTAGCTCGTTCGCCAGGTGATGGCGGGCCCCGGGCAGCATCAGCACCCGTGGCGTGTCGAACTTGGCCTTGAGCACGGCGAGGTTGTACGGCCAGTCCACAGTGCCGTCGTTCTCCCCTTGCACGATCACTGGGTGCCGGGCACTGCAGGGCGCGGCTTCTATGCGTTTGATCCAGGCGATCAGCGCGCCCACCCAGGCCGTGGGCAGGCGACGGGGCTGCAGCGGGTCGGCCCGAAGAAACGCCAGGAATGCCGGGTCATTGGTGTTGTCGCTGAAGCGCCGTTCGATACCGTTCACAAAGTGACGCAGCACCTGGTAGCTGAACTTCGACCAGCCCCAGGCACACGGGCGCACCAAGGGTGCCAACAGGATGACCTCGCCATCCACAGGGCTGTGCTCAGCCTGGTGCAACAGGTGGTCGACGGCGATTGCACCACCGGTGCTTTGGCCGCACAGGTGCCACGGGTGGGGCAGCCGCAGTGCGCGAGCCTGTTCGAACAGGGCGTCGAGCACCTGCTGATATACCGCAAAGTCATCGATGCTGGCACGCTCGCCGCTGGACAAGCCATGGCCCGGCAGGTCGCAGCTAATCACCGCAAAACCATGTTTCAGCGCCCAGGCAATCACATGCCGGTACAAGCCCATGTGGTCGTAATAACCGTGCAGCAGAAACAGCGTTGCCTTCGGCTGCAGGGGCGACCACACCTGCCCCACCACCTCGAACCCAGCAACGGGGAAGCTGCCCAGCCAGCTGTGCACGGGCACATCCAGACCATAGAAGCGTTGATAATGCTGGGCATGCGCCGACAGCGGCTGGCGCGCGCCGAGCGGGGCCAGGCTGGTGCGCAACAGGTCGGGGTGAAAGGCAGCGGGCATCGGGTACATCCACAGTGCAACAAGTATTGACTTGGGATATTCAGCTCATGGCCGCGCCGTGGCAAGCTTGCCGTTCACCCCACACGAGCCCGCATCCGGTTCATGAATACCCGAACCCTCAAAACGTCGTGCCTGGCGCTTGGCCTGATCGTGGGCGCAGTCATCCTCTGGCAGGCCTACAGCAGTTTCCAGGCCCGCTACCTGCGCCCGTTCGACAACCAGGCCACGGTGTTCGATGGCAGCCAGCTGCAGTTGCCTGCAGTGCTTGCGGGCCCTGGGCCCATCCGCGTGGTGCATTTTCGCGACCCGGCCTGCCCCTGCAACGTTGGCAACCAACAGCACCTGGCCGACCTGGTTAGCCAGTTCGCAGGCAAGGGCGTGAGGTTTTATGTGCTGCAAAAGCCTGGCAGCCAAGGCCGCATGCCTGCAGACCTGACCGCCTTGCAGCCCCTGGCCAGCCTGCCGGGCAGCGAACGGCTGCCGGCCTCGCCGGCAGTCGCCATCTGGGACCGCCAAGGCCATCTGGCCTACTTTGGCCCCTACAGCGAGGGGGCGGTGTGCAATGCCAGCAACAGCTTCATCGAGCCGATCCTCAAGGCACTGCTCGACGGCCGCCAGGTCCAGGCATCCAATACCTGGGCCGTTGGCTGCTACTGCCCGTGGGCCGGTTGACGGATACGCGCCGGGTTGCCCACCACCACAGCGCCCGCCGGTACGTCACGGGTGACCACGCTGCCAGCGCCCACCACCGCATCATCGCCAATGGTCACGCCAGGCAGGATGATCGCCCCGCCGCCGATCCATACATTGTTGCCGATGGTCACCGGGCGCCCGCTCTCCAGGCCGGTGCGACGCACCTCGGGGTCCAGGGGGTGGTCGGCCGCGTAGATCTGCACGTTGGGACCAATCTGGCAATCGTCGCCGATGCGCACGGGCAGTACATCGAGAATCACACAGTTGAAGT
Organism: Pseudomonas sp. S36; assembly: GCF_016647875.1. Taxonomy (NCBI): domain Bacteria; kingdom Pseudomonadati; phylum Pseudomonadota; class Gammaproteobacteria; order Pseudomonadales; family Pseudomonadaceae; genus Pseudomonas; species Pseudomonas sp. S36. Next base: position 16,037 of record NZ_JACVVG010000067.1, read on the forward strand.
TCATGAACGTGTTACGGCCCACACTGATGTTGTAGCCGTAGTCGCAGTGAAACGGCGGGCGAATCACCGTGTTGTCGCCGATGTGGCCGAGGTGCTCGGCCAACAGCCCATGGCGGGCTTGCGAGGGCATGTCTGCACCGCTGTTGTACCGTAGCATCCACTGCCGGTTGGCGGTTTGCTCGGCCTGCAGCTCTGGACAGGTGGCGTGGTACAGCTGGCCTGTCAGCATTTTCTGTTTTTCGCTGAGTGACATGGAAACTCCTGCCTGGGGGCTATGCTCTTTTCGCGAATGTGTCGATGATCGGACCACACAATCTGCCCAATCACTCAAAGGAGACTGCATGAAGCGCGGCCTGGCCCTGTTGGTTGTCGTTATCGCCCTGGCCGTCGGGGCTGGCTACGTATACGTACAGGGCAAACTGCCGCGCCGCGACGGCGAGGTAGCGGTTGCCGGCCTGCAGGCCCCCGTCAGCGTGCGTTACGACACCCGGGGTGTGCCGCACCTCCAGGCGCAGAACGAGCCTGACCTGTACCGGGCACTGGGGTACGTGCACGCCCAGGACAGGCTGTTCCAGATGGAGATCCTGCGCCGCCTGGCACGGGGCGAGCTGGCTGAAGTGCTGGGTGAAAAACTGGTCCCTACAGATACCCTGTTCCGCAGCCTGCGCATCCGGGAACAGGCCACCCTGATGGCCCAACGTCAAGACCACCAGGCCCCTGCCTGGCGCGCACTGCAGGCCTACCTCGCCGGGGTGAACAGCTGGCAGGCCAGCCACCCAAAGCCCGTGGAGTTCGACTTGCTCGGCATCAGCCCGCGCCCCTTCACCGCCGAGGACACCCTGAGCATCGCCGGGTACCTGGCCTACAGCTTTGCCGCCGCATTCCGCACCGAGCCTGCACTCACCTTCATCCGCGACCAACTGGGGCCTGAATACCTGGGCATCTTCGACCTCGCCTGGCAACCAGGCGGCGCACTGGGCACGCCGCTGGCGGCTGCCGACTGGCGCAGCCTGGAAACCCTGGCCACGGTCAGCCACAACGCGCTGACGGCATTGGCGGTGCCGCAGTTCGAAGGCAGCAATGCCTGGGCACTGGCCGGCAGCCGCACCCGCAGCGGCAAGCCGCTGCTGGCCGGCGACCCGCATATCGGCTTTGCGGCGCCGGCAGTGTGGTACGAAGCGGAGCTGTCGGCACCGGGTTTCAACCTGTACGGGTACTTCCAGGCCCTGAACCCGTTCGCCTTGCTGGGCCATAACCGTGATTTCGGCTGGAGCCTGACCATGTTCCAGAACGATGACATCGACCTGATCGCAGAAAGGCCCAACCCAGCCGATGCCCAGCAGGTACTGGTCAAGGGCCAGTGGCAGCCACTGGAGCACAGCGAACAGACCATCGCCGTCAAGGGCGGGCAGCCGGTCACCCTGCAACTGCGCCGGTCCCCCCACGGCCCGATCGTCAACGATGTGCTTGGGGAGTCGGCGGGCAACACGCCCATTGCCATGTGGTGGGCGTTTCTGGAAACCGAAAACCCCATTCTCGACGGTTTCTACCAGCTCAACCGTGCCGACACCCTGGGCAAGATGCGCCGGGCCGCCGCACAGGTGCATGCACCCGGTTTGAACTTCGTGTGGGCCAACGCGCGTGGTGACATCGGCTGGTGGGCAGCGGCGCGCTTGCCGATCCGCCCTGACGGCGTGAACCCGGCATTCATCCTCGATGGCAGCAGTACCCAGGCGGACAAACTGGGTTTCTACCCCTTCAGCGCCAACCCGCAACAGGAAAACCCTGCCAGTGGGTACATCGTTTCGGCCAACTACCAGCCGCCGGCCGCCATGCCGATACCCGGCTACTACAACCTGCCCGACCGGGGCCGCCAGCTCGATCGCCTGCTGGCAGACACGCAAACCCAATGGGATACCGCCAACAGCCAGGCCCTGCAGCTGGACACCTCCAGTGACTACGGCCCGCGCACCCTGGCGCCACTGCTGGCGACACTGCGCGCAGTAGCCGAGGGTGATGAAGAAAAGGAGCTGGTGGAACAGTTGGCGGCCTGGGAGGGCGACTACCCGCTGGGCTCCATCAACGCCACGGTGTTCAACCAGTTCTTGTATGAGCTGGCATTTGCCGCCATGCATGACGAACTGGGTGACGCCTGGTTCCCGGTACTCATCAGCACCCGAGCCATCGACGCTGCCTTGCCACGCCTGGCCGCCGACGCCGATTCCCCCTGGTGGAACACCCGCGGCGCCAGCCAGCCCACCGACCGCACCGGGGTTGTGCGGGTGGCCTGGCAACAGACGGTGCAACACCTGCGCAAGGCCCTGGGCGACGACCCTGCCAGTTGGCAGTGGGGCAAGGCGCATACCCTCACCCACAACCACCCGCTGGGTGTGCAAAAGCCCCTGAACCTGCTGTTCAACGTGGGCCCGTTCCCAGCCCCTGGCACCCACGAAGTGCCCAACAATCTATCGGCCAAGATCGGCCCCGCGCCGTGGCCGGTCACCTACGGCCCGTCCACCCGGCGCCTGATCGACTTCGCCGATGCCGGCCAGGCACTGACCAGTAACCCGGTCGGGCAAAGCGGCGTGCCTTTCGACAAGCACTACGCGGACCAGGCCGAGGGGTATGTACAGGGGCATTACCAGAAAACACAGATGGGGGCCATTCCGGCGCACAGTACCTTGAGGCTCGTGCCTGGCGGTTGATCAGCGGGGGGGGGGGGGCCCCCCCCCCCCCCCCCCCAACCCCCCCCCCCCCCGGCCGGGGGCCCTGGGGC
>NZ_JACVVG010000068.1:0-18632 GCF_016647875.1 Pseudomonas sp. S36
CACCTCCCTCCGCAAGTCCTTCGTTCGGCCTCCTGAAGTCGCGAAGATCAAGATCAAAATCAAGATCAAGATCAAGATCAAGATCAAGATCTACAGCAACAGCCCAAAGTAGAAATGACCAGCACAGTACAGTTATCCCTTATTTTTCCCATTGACTGTACCGCCCACTCACTCCGCATAATCCTCCCATCAATCCTGGAGGTGGCATGCCCAAAAAAGTCCTGGTACTGGTAGAAACCGTCGACGATTACCTCCCCCTGCTGGAGCAGTCCGGTTATCACCTGATCCGCGCTCAATCCCCCAAGCTCCGCGCCCAAGCCATCGAGCAACGGGGCGCGCAGATCGACGCCGTGCTCACCCGTGGCCCGCTCGGCCTCACCGCCAGTGAAATGGCCGCGTTGCCCAAATTGCAGATTATCTGCGTCATCGGCGCCGGCTACGAGCAAGTCGACCTGCCCGCCGCCGCAGCGCGCGGCATCACCGTGACCAACGGCGCCGGCGCCAATGCAGAAGCCGTTGCAGACCACGCCATGGCCATGCTCCTGGCCCTGCTGCGCAATATTCCCCAGGCAGACGCCAGCACCCGCCGCGGCGAATGGCAGCGCGTCATCAGCCCGTCGGTGAGCGGCAAGCGCCTCGGCATCGTCGGCCTGGGCGCCGTCGGGCAGGCCATCGCCAGGCGTGCCCAACTCGGTTTTGCCATGCCGGTCAGCTATCACAGCCGCAGCCCCAAGGCCGATCAGCCCTACACCTGGTTCGACAGCCCCGAACGCCTCGCAGAGGCCGTCGATATTCTGGTGGTGGCCACGCCAGGGGGTGCCAATACCCATCACCTGATCGATGCCAGCGTGCTCAAGGCACTGGGCCCGCAGGGTTACCTGGTCAATATCGCCCGCGCCAGTGTGGTCGACACCCAGGCGCTGGTTACTGCCCTGCAAAGCGGCGCGCTGGCAGGTGCTGCAACGGACGTATTCGATGATGAGCCCCAGGTGCCTGATGCCCTGAAGGCACTGCACAACACCGTGCTCACCCCCCACGTAGCAGGCCAGTCGCCTGAGGCCGCGCGGGACACCGTGGCCCTCGTGCTGCGTAACCTGCAGGCATTTTTTGCCGGTGAGCCTGTGTTGACACCCGTTCGCCCGTAACCCTGACACAGAAAGCCGCCTGGTAGCTGCCGGGCCATAAGGAGCGTGTCCATGCAACTCGAAATCTTCCAGGTCGATGCCTTCAGTGCCGAACCGTTCGGGGGCAACCCGGCGGCCGTCATCCCGCTTGAACACTGGCTGCCAGACCAGGTGCTGCAGCGTATCGCTGAAGAGAACAACTTGTCCGAAACGGCGTACTTCGTACGCAATGGCGAGGGCTTCGACCTGCGTTGGTTTACCCCCACCGTGGAAGTGGACCTTTGCGGCCACGCCACCCTGGCGTCTGCCTATGTGCTGTTCGAGCAACTGGGTGAACCCGCCCAGGTGCTGCGCTTCAATACCCGCAGTGGCGAGTTGCGGGTCACCCGGGGGGACGATGGGCTGCTGGCCATGGACTTCCCCGCCAAACAGCCCGCAGCCGCAGAAATGCCTGCAGGGTTGCTGGAGGCACTGGGCCTGCACCAGGCGCTGGCGCTGTACCGCAGCGATGACTACGTGGTGGTGATCGAAGACCCATTGCTGCTGGACGCGCTGCAGCCCGACTTCGTCGCGCTGTCGCGCTACGATGTGCGCGGCATTGCCGTGACTGCGGCGGGGCGGGGGTTCGACTTCGTTACCCGTTGGTTCGGGCCGCGGGTGGGCGTGAATGAGGACCCGGTGACAGGCTCGGCGCACACCTCGCTGGCACCGATCTGGGCCGAGCGCCTTGGCAAGCAGCGACTCACCTGCGAGCAGGGCGGGGCGCGCAAGGGCCAGCTGCATTGTGAGGTGCCGGGCAATGGCCGGGTGATCATCAGTGGTCGGGCGGCGCTGTACCTGCGCGGTACGGTGTTTGTCTGACACGCCTGCGCATTCGCGTGCCGGCGATGGGCTGCCGGGCCTGAGGCTATACTGGCTTCTTTGTCTTTTTCGGGGAGTGCATCATGGCTTTGGAAACGTCCGGCAGCTGCTTGTGCGGCGCCACCCGGTTGAAGGTTTCGTTTGACCATGCCGATGTCAGCGCCTGCCATTGCAGCATGTGCCGCAAGTGGACCGGCGGCCCGCTGCTGGTGGTGCATTGCAACCAGCCGCCGGCGTTCGAGGGCCTCACCCCCGGTGTTTACGATTCGTCAGACTGGGCGCAGCGCGGGTTCTGCAGCCAGTGCGGTACACACCTGTTCTACAGGCTCAGGGCCAACGACAGCTACGCGGTGCCGATCGGCCTGCTGGATGGCGAGCTGAACTGGCAGTTCAGCCTGCAGATCTTCATCGAGCAGAAACCCGGTTGGTACTGCTTCGCCAACCAGACTACATCCCTCACCGGCCAGCAGGCCTTCGAACAGCTGGGCTGATGCCGGCGTGCGGGCTTGCCAAAGCGCTGCAATCCTGAGAAAAGGGCGGCTTTGTCTTTCTGATGGAGTATGCCCGTGAGCCAAGAACTGCAGATCACCGACCTGGTAGAGGGTGATGGCAAAGTCGCCGTCAAAGGCGCGCTCATCACCACTCAATACACCGGCTGGTTGGCCGATGGCAGCGAGTTCGATTCTTCCTGGTCCCGTGGCAAGCCGTTTCAGTGTGTCATCGGCACCGGGCGTGTCATCAAAGGCTGGGACCAAGGGTTGATGGGGATGCGTGTGGGCGGCAAGCGCAGGCTGCAGGTGCCAGCCCACCTCGCCTATGGTGAACGCACACTGGGCGCCATCCCGCCACACGCCGACCTCACCTTCGAGATCGAGTTACTGGAAGTGCTCACGCGGGACGACTGAGCCCCACCAGGCAACAACAGGTTCACCTGCCAGACACAAATGCGCAACAGCAGGTGTCTACTCTGGGCCTTGCCTAGGGAACGGCATTCACGCTCAGGGAGGAACCAAACGGGTTCGGGGCACTCTGACCCTCACCCGTTGCCATGGATGGCAATCACGCTCAAGGCGGCCTGCAACAGGCCGGGTACTGTGTCGGGTGCAACCGATTGTTCTGCCACACAGGCCTTGAATTGATGAAATTGCCAGCTTTCTTCCGCCGCCGTCGCCACCCGTTGCTGCTTGGCCTGCTGCTCACGGCAGTGGCCGTGCCGTTGACGCTGGAGGCGCTCGACAGCAGGGCAGAACCTGTGGACGGTACCCAAACCCTGGTGTTTCTGCGGCATGCCGAAAAACCCGGTGAAGGCCTGGGCCAGTTGAATTGCCAGGGGCTGAACCGCGCGCTTGACCTGGCCACGGTATTGCCTGCGCGTTTCGGTAAAGCCGATTACGTGTTCGCCGCCAACCCCACGCGGCATGTGGAGGAGGGCAGCCAGGACAAGAGCTACAGCTATATCCGCCCGCTGATGACCATCACCCCCAGTGCCATTCGGCTGGGCTTGCCGGTGAATATCGATTTCAGCGCCAACGACACCGACGAGCTTGCCGACGAACTGCTGCGTGACAAGTACCGCAACGCGACCGTGTACACCGCCTGGTCCCATGGCTACCTGCCGGATCTGATCAATGCCGTCGCCGGCAAGGCGTTGGGTGAAAAGCGGGTGATCACCGAAGACTGGGAGGGTGACGACTTCGACACCCTGTATGTGCTGACCCTGACCTGGCATGACGGCAAGGCCAGCCTGCTCAGCCGTAACGTGCGCCAGGGCCTGAACGACGGCGCCGAAAGCTGCCCCAGCTGATTTATTGCCCAGGGCAGTACCGCAACGGGGTCAGCGGCCCAGGCGCATCGGCCAGCCCACTACCTTCTTGGCCCTGGGCGTGGCGTAGGTGCGTACTTTCGATGTGCTCAAGCCCATGCGCACCAACGCCTCGGCGACCGTCACTGCCGCACTGACGCCATCCACCACCGGTACCCCGGTGCGTTGGCGGATCTGCTCGTCCAGCCCGGCCATGCCGCCACAACCCAGGCAGATGACCTCGGCCTTGTCTTCACGCACGGCACGTTCAGCCTGCTCGACAATGGCCTCCACGGCCCGCTGCGGGTCGGCTTCCAGCTCCAGCACCGCCATGCCGCTGGCGCGCACCGAGGCGCAGCGGTCATACAGGCCCGACAGCTTGAGGCGGTCTTCGATCAGCGGCACCGTGCGGTCCAGTGTGGTGACCACCGAGTAGGCATGTCCCAGGTACATCGCTGTACTGGCCGCCGCGTCGGTGATGTCCACCACCGGCACGTTCAACAACTCCTGCAACCCTTCACGCCCGTGCTCACCGTAGCCGGCCTGGATCACCGCATCATAGGGGCCTTCGTAGGCCAGTACCCGGTCCATTACCGCGATGGCGGCCAGGTAGCTTTCGAAATTGCCTTCCACCGATTCGGCGCCGAACCAGGGGGTGAGCCCGATGATCTCGGTGCCGGGTGCGGCCACCGCGCGTGCCTGCTCGGCGATGGCATCGGTGATGGCTTCTGTGGTGTTGACGTTGGCGATAAGAATGCGCATGGGCAGTCCTCCCTGTTCAGTGGCTGCTGTGGTCGACGGCGATGCATTCGCCGCTGACATCGTGATAGTGACGGTTGCGTGGGGCAATCAGCAGGTAGATGGCAGCGGCAATGCCTGCGCCGATCAGCCAGGAGAACGGTGCCACGCTGTGGAAATGGGGTACCAGGGCCAGCACGATGGCCAGCAATGCGGCAGGCAGGAATGCCGCGATGGCACGCAGGTTGATGCCCCGCGTGTAGTGATAAGCGCCGGCCGGGTCTTCGCTGTAGAGCTGCGGCACGTTGATGCAGCCTTTGCGCAGCAGCCAGTAGTCGGACATGATCACGCCGTACAGCGGTCCCAGCAGGGCGCCCAGGCCAGACAGGAAGTACACGATCACCAGCGGGCTGTTGTACAGGTTCCAGGGCAGGATCAATACCGCCAGGGTGGCGCTGATCAGCCCGGCGCGGCGGAAGTTGAGGTGGCGCGGGGCCAGGTTGCTGAGCACGAAGGCCGGCGCCACGAAATTGGCCATGATGTTCACCGCCACGGTAACGATCAGGAATGCCAGGCAGCCGAGTACCAGGAACGCGGTGCTGGGGATGGCGGCCACGATCTGGGTGGGGCTGTCGATGATCTGCCCGTTGATCTGGAACTGGGCACCGCACAGCACCACCGTGATGACGGCGAACACCAGAATGTTGACCGGCAGGCCCCAGAAGTTGCCTACGCGAATGGTTTTGCGGCAGGGCGAAGACCGGGCGAAGTCGCAGAAGTTGAGCACCAGCGTGCCGTAGATGGCCAGCCACAGCGCGCCGCCGGCAAAGATGTTGCGCCACATGTCAACGCCGGTCAGCGGCTCGGCAACCGACCAGGCAATGCGGGCATCGGCCTTGATGTACATGAACACGGCCAGTGAAGCGACCGTCAGCAAAATCACCGGCCCGGCGAACCCCTCGTAGCGGCGCACCATCTCCATGCCGTAGGCCAGAATGACCAGTTGCACCAGCCAGATGGCCACGAAGCACACCCAGCCCAGGCTCGACAGCCCCAGAATACTGTCATGGTCGTAGGCCGCCAGTTGCGGCCACACGGCGCTCAACAGCACCCGCAGCACCACTGACGCCAGGTACGTCTGTATGCCGAACCAAGCGATGGCGATCACGGCGCGTATCAGGGCGGGGATCTGCGCACCATGGATACCGAAGGCAATCCGGCTGATGACCGGGAACGGAACGCCTGTCTTCTGCCCCATGTAGCCCGACAGGTTCATGAAGAAGTACACCAGTGCCGCACCAATGGCCAGTGACATCAGGATCTGCCAACCCCCCAGGCCCAGCGCAAACAGCCCCATGGCGAAGGAATAGTTGGCGATGTTGTGCACGTCGTTGGTCCACAGGGCGAAGATGCTGTAGCCACCCCAGCGGCGCCCGGCGATGCGGGTTGGCGCCAGGTCGCGGTTATGCAGGCGTGGGCTGAGGCCGAGGGCTAGTGCGGGGTCGGGCTGTGTGGTGGTGGGTTGGGTGCTGGCGACGGACAGTTCAGGGGCAAGGTTGAGGCTGCTACTCATTCCGGCGGGCTCCTGATGCACGCAGACTGCGATGAGCGGGCATGCGCACGGGCTGGCCTTCTCGTCGGTGCAGCGTTGGCATCACAGGGTTCTGGGCGCGGCGGCCAAGGGTGAGTCGGCGTCGCGGGTTATTGTGTATTTATGTTTTGTCTAATTTGTATACAAAACATGAACACACAAAAGCGAGTTCCATGCCAAGCCTTGTTGAGTCAGCCACGATCGAAGAGATCAGTACGGATATGATTTTGTTAACTATCTGAATTTATTTAGAAATATTTAAATAGACAGATAATTCTTAAATTTCTCAGAGCTGAACTAGTTGATCATTTAGTCAGATTTTAAACGGTTCTGCCTGTAACGTAATGGTGCGCAAAGACACTAAGTGCACACAAAAATGGCACTTATGGTTACGTTTATGTGTACAAAATTTAGTCTGCGGTCGCCGGGGCAATTTTCCTGTAGCAGGCCAGTGGCTGTAGAATGGCGTTTTTCCCTGTTCGTGACTTTCAATGACCTCGCCGATCCACACCCTTGAGCAACACCTGCTTGCCGCCCTCGACCCAGCCCCACAAGAAACCCGCCGCCTGTTCCATGGCCGTGGGCGCTGCTGGCCGGGCCTGGAACAGGTCACGGTGGACTGGTTGCAGGGCGTGCTCTCGGTGGCGTTGTTTCGTGAGCCGCCCGATGGCCAGCTGGCAGAGCTGGAGGCCATGCTGCTGGCGCTTGCCAAGCGGCCGCAGTGGGTCGGTGAGGCCATTCTTGTTCAGCATCGCTATCTGCCCGACAGCCCCGGCCAGTGGTTGGTGGGTGAGCCTTGCCAACAGCGCGAGGTGGTCGAAGACGGGCTCACCTACTTGCTGGACCTGGGCGTGCGCCAGAACAACGGCCTGTTTCTGGACATGCGCTACGGGCGGCAATGGGTGCGCGAGCAGGCCGGTGGCAAGCGTGTGCTGAACCTGTTCGCCTACACCTGCGGTTTCTCGGTTGCGGCCGTTGCCGGCGGGGCTGAGCAGGTGGTCAACCTGGACATGGCCAAGTCGGCGTTGTCCCGCGGGCGTGAAAACCACCGGCTCAACGGCCACGATGCGTCGCGGGTGGCGTACCTGGGGCACGAACTGTTCAAGTCGTGGGGCAAGGTACGCAAATACGGCCCCTACGACCTGGTGATCATCGACCCGCCCACCTTCCAGCGCGGCAGTTTCGTGCTGACCCAGGATTACGCGAAGATTCTACGGCGGTTGCCAGAGCTGCTGACGCCGGGCGGGACGGTACTGGCCTGTGTGAACGACCCGGCGATAGGGCCGGAGTTCTTGATTGAAGGGATGGCGGTGCAGGCGCCTAGCCTGGCGTTTGTCGAACGCCTGGCAAACCCGCCTGAGTTCCCTGATGCGGATTCGGCGGGCGGGCTGAAGGCCCTGGTATTTCGTCAGGCGTAGTCGCGGGGAGGGGCGCCGTGGGGCATCGCGAGCAAGTGCGGGCGAGGCCGAACTTGTTCGCGAGACCAGGGTGCCGCTTACTGGTTGGTGTAGATCTGGTCAAACACCCCACCATCATTGAAGTGGGTCTTCTGCACTGTGCGCCAGTCACCAAAGGTTTTCTCAACCGACAGGAAATCCACCTTCGGGAACCGGTCGGTGTACTTGGCCAGCACGGTTGCATCACGCGGGCGCAGGTAATTCTGTGCGGCGATTTCCTGTGCAGCAGGTGACCACAGGTACTTCAGGTATTCCTCGGCCACAGCCTGGGTGCCCTTACGGGCTACCACCTTGTCCACCACGCTCACCGGTGGCTCGGCTTCAGCCGAAACGCTGGGGTACACCACCTCGAACTGGTCGCGGCCAAATTCGCGGGCGATCATCTCGGCCTCGTTCTCGAAGGTGACCAGCACGTCGCCAATCTGGTTGGTCATGAAGGTGGTGGTTGCCGCGCGGCCACCGGTGTCGAGCACTGGCGCCTGCTTGAACAGCTTGCCCACGAAGTCACGGGCCTTGGCCTCGTCACCGCCCTGCTTGAGCACATAACCCCAGGCCGACAGGTAGGTGTAGCGGCCATTCCCGGAGGTTTTGGGGTTGGGCACGATCACCTGCACGCCATCCTTGAGCAGGTCGGGCCAGTCTTTCAGCGCCTTGGGGTTGCCTTTGCGTACGATAAACACGGTTGCAGAGGTGAACGGGGCACTGTTGTTCGGCAGCCGGGTTACCCAGTTGTCGGGCACCAGTTTGCCATTGTCGACCAGGGCATTGATGTCGGTAGCCATGTTCATGGTGATGACATCGGCCGGCAGCCCGTCGATCACTGCACGCGCCTGCTTGCTCGAACCGCCGAAGGACATCTGCACGTTGACCTTCTCGTTGTGCTCCGCCTCCCAGTGCTTCTGGAAGGCGGGGTTGTAGTCCTTGTAGAAGTCGCGCATCACGTCGTAGGAGACGTTGAGCAGGGTCGGTGCTGCCTGGGCGATGTTGCCCAAGGCAAGGCCGGCGGCGAGCAGCGAGGCGGTGAAGAGCTTTTTCACAGGGCGTCCTTGTTGGCGGTAGGGTGTTGGCACATTGCCTGCGACTATAGCGGCTGGCGATGTTGCCTTTAAAGAACAAAAACGCCTTTGGTTATGCCCGGCTGCACGGTTTTATCGCGGGGTAAACAGCTGGCTGCCACAGCGCGAGCAGAACGCTGCATTGTGCTCGTGGGTGGGTTTGCTGCAGGCAGGGCAATCGTGCTGCAACTGCTCGCCACGCATGGCGTTGGCAAGCTCCGCAGTGAAGATGCCGGTCGGCACTGCAATGATCGAATAACCGGTGATCATCACCAGCGACGACAGCACCTGCCCCAGGGGTGTTCGCGGCACGATATCGCCGAAGCCGACCGTGGTGAGGGTGACAATGGCCCAGTAGATGCCTTTGGGAATGCTGGTAAAGCCATGCTCCGGCCCCTCGATCACGTACATCAGCGTGCCGAACACGGTGACCAGCGTCGATACGCTGACCAGAAACACGATGATCTTCTGCTTGCTGCCGCGCAGGGCGGCAAGCAGGTAATTGGCCTGCTTGAGGTAGGGCCCCAGCTTGAGCACCCGGAAGATCCGCAACATACGGATGACCCGCACGATCAGCAGGTACTGGGCGTCGCTGTAGTACAGCGCAATGATACCCGGCACGATCGCCAGCAAATCGACCAGGCCGTAGAAGCTGAACGCATAGCGCAAAGGCCGGGGCGAGCAGTACAGGCGGGTGAGGTATTCGCACAGAAACACCGCAGTGAAGCCCCACTCCAGGGCCGCCAGCAGGCCGCCGTAACCCCGGTGCACCTCGTCGATACTGTCGAGGATCACCGTGACGAGGCTGGCGAGGATGATCAGCAGGAGCGTTTTGTCGAAGCGCCTGCCGGCGACCGTGTCGGTCTGGAAGACGATGACGTAGAGGCGTTCACGCCAGGATTGCGGGGTGGGCATAAGGCGCGGGTCCTTAAAGCAAACACCAAGATTAGAGGATCTGCCCCATACACGGCAACGCAGCGCCAGAGGCGCTCTAAAAATGCCAGTTTTGTACCGTTGCGGGAGCTGTTACTAATGGCTCCGCGGAGTTCACAGGAGCACGTCAATGGTCAATGCTTGCGTTTCGCCTCGGCTCGCCAGGGCCTACACCGTCTATGGTTACCAAGGCCAGACATCAGGCAGGACGTGGCTTGGTTACACCGGTCAATACCTGGATCGCCGAGTACAAGGCTACCCGCTGGGGGCTGGGCACCGTTATTACAGCCCCGCCTTGATGCGATTCGTCAGCAGCGACGTCCATAGCCCGTTTGGTAAAGGCGGGCTGAATGCCTATGTATATTGCCTAGGTAATCCTGTGGTTCTGAGTGATCCAACTGGGCAGGCGCCTGTGGGGTCGAAACCAATTGGGCAGGCGCCTGTGAGGTCGAAATTTGAAGGCTTGTGGACCCGAACCCCTCAACAGACATCAGCACCTTCCGCAGTTCCATTATCAAAGGGCAGTGTCAGCCTTGTGAGCGGCAGACCTCAGGTCAATATTGCTCCAGGCGATGTTTTGAATATGCTGAAAAAAGGGAAATTGGTCCAATCGGAAGGCAAGATCAGCCTTGAGTTTCCGTTAGGGAGCGTGGCGCAGGGCTTGGAAAACTCCACGCTTAGAATCTCTCCCACGGAGACCACCGTTACCGTTCCAAACGTAGACGCGATCAAGACCGCCGTCTCAGCAGCGACGACGAGACCCGCGGATGGCACCGTGGCTCTGCAGCTGCCTGTGGGACTAGTGCTGCAGTCTGTAAAGAGTGTGTCCCGGTATCAGGTAACCTGTCGGATACCCAATCTAGACCTGGCCAAAGAGGTTGTACGGCAAATACGCCAATAGCCTGTCGCGAGCTACGGGCTGGCAATTTGGGCAGATCGTCCAACCGAAGAGCCCGCATGCATAAGCCAGCATGCCATGACGAAAGGCGCGGTCAGTGGCGCAGTTGGCAGTAGCTTCCACAGTGACTGCAGCGTTACTGCCACGGCGATTGCCGTCAGCGTGGCCAACGGCTTTTCCCCCTGGCGGCTGAACGCCAGTGCCGCCAGCGCCGCATTGAACCCATAAAGGCCCAGCCAGGCTGCCTCCTGCTGCTCGGTGATCAGTGCTACGCCACCGCCGATTGCCGAGCCGATCACGGCCCACAGGGCAGCGTAGGGGTGCGCGATGAAGAGGCCGAGGATGATCAGCAGCCCGGCCAATGGCTGGTCGAGCAAAAAGATTTGGCCCACGCCACGCGCCAACCCGTACAGCGGGCCGGCCTCGACAGGGCCGCTTGGCGCAGGGCTGCCAACCAACAGCACGGCCCAGCCCAGCAGCACGAAGGGGGCGGTGTAGGCGACCAGCAGCTTGCCGCCACGCTTGCGCCATTGGTGGGTGATGATGCTGGACAGCCCCGCCGCGGCGATGATCAGCGGTGGCTGGATGACCGACCAGGGCAGTACCGCACTGATCAAGATGCCGATGAGCACGCCGTTGTAGCTGTACAGCCCGGCCTGGCGGTCGGCACGGTCGTAGCCACGGGCCTGTGCGGTCATCAGGCCGGCCAGGGCGCCAAGCAGGGCGCCGCCGACCAGCCCGGGCGCGGTGAGCAAAATGGCCAACAGGCAGCACAGGCCGCAGGCAGGGCTGCGCAGCAGCAGCACCTGGCTGAAGCCGTTGAGCAGCGCCGTGGCCCAGTCGGGGCACGGGTTGACGAAATGTTTTGTGTACATGGGCAGTCAGCAAGGTTGAAAGAGAAGCGGCGGGCCTCTTCGGGCCTCGATTTGTCCGCAGTCAGGTGCACTGGCCTAGATCAAGCTCTCGATCCGCAGCGTGTTGGTCGACCCGGGCTTGCCGAACGGCACCCCGGCCGTGATCAGCAACGTATCACCCCGGCTGGCCATGCCTTGTGCCTGGGCGATTTCAAGGGCGGTGGACACCACCTCGTCCACTTGGCGCAACCGGTCATTGACCACCGAATGCACGCCCCAGGTCACACTCAGCCGGCGCGCGGTGGCGTGGTTGGGGGTGAGGTTGAGAATGGGGGCGCGGGGTCGCTCGCGGGCAGCGCGCAGGGTCGAGGCGCCCGACTCGCTGTAGTTCACCAGCACCGCCACCGGCAGGATGCCGCTGATGCGGCGGATGGCGCAGCTGATGGCGTCCGACACCGTGGCCTCGGCCTTGGGCCGGCCGACGTCGAGCTGGGCCTGGTAGTCGGGGCCGTTTTCCACCTGGCGGATGATTTTGCTCATCATCTGCACGGCTTCCATCGGGTAGTCGCCCGACGCGGTTTCTGCTGACAGCATCACGGCATCGGCGCCTTCGGCCACGGCGTTGGCCACATCGGTGACCTCGGCCCGGGTAGGGGCCGGGGAAAAGCGCATTGACTCAAGCATCTGGGTGGCCACCACCACCGGTTTGCCCAACTGCCGGCAGGTGTTGATGATGCGCTTCTGAATCTGCGGCACGCTCTCGGCCGGTACCTCCACCCCCAGGTCACCGCGGGCCACCATGATGGCGTCGGCCAGTTCGGCGATGGCTTGCAGCTGTTCCACCGCCGACGGCTTCTCGATCTTGGCCATCAGGTAGGCCCGGTCGCCGATCAGGGCGCGTGCTTCGGCGATGTCCTGAGGGCGCTGCACGAACGACAGCGCCACCCAGTCCACGCCCAGCTCCAGGCCAAAGGCCAGGTCGCGGCGGTCCTTCTCGGTCAGCGGCGAGAGGTCGAGCAGCGCCTGGGGTACGTTGACCCCTTTGCGGTCGGAAAGCTCCCCGCCGGCCAGCACTTCGGTGTCGATGGCGTCGTGGTGCTTGGCGGTGACCCGCAAGCGCAGCTTGCCGTCGTCCAGCAACAGGTCCATGCCGGGTTCCAGCGCGGCAATGATCTCTGGGTGCGGCAGGTTCACCCGCTGGGGGCTGCCGGGTGTGGTGTTCAGGTCCAGGCGCAGGGCCTGGCCGCGCTGCAGGTACACTTTGCCGTCAGCGAAGCGACCCACCCGCAGCTTGGGCCCTTGCAGGTCCATGAGGATGCCCAGCGGGTAGTTCAGCTGCTGCTCCACATCGCGAATCCACTGGTAGCGCAAGGCGTGGTCGGCGTGTTCGCCGTGGCTGAAATTCAGGCGGAAGATGTTCACCCCGGCCTCCACCAGCTGGCGCACGTCGTCGATGGTCTTGATTGCCGGGCCGAGGGTGGCCAGTACCTTCACTTTCTTGTCGGGCGTCATGATGGGTTGCTCTCGAGAATCAGGATGGCGCGGAAGTCGTTGACGTTGGTGCGGGTCGGCTCGGTGACGATCAACGCATCCAGCGCGGCGAAGTAGCCGTAGCCGTTGTTGTTGTCCAGCTCGTCGCTGGCGCACAGGCCCAGTGCCTGGGCGCGGGCATGGCTGCTGGGAGTCATCAGCGCACCGGCGTTTTCTTCCGACCCGTCGATGCCATCGGTATCGCCGGCCAGGGCATACACGCCCGGCAGGCCTTTGAGGCTTTCGGTGAGGCTGAGCAGGAACTCGGCGTTGCGCCCGCCGCGGCCGTTGCCCCGTACGGTGACGGTGGTTTCGCCACCGGACAGGATCACGCAGGGTGCTTTGAGCGGCTGGCCGTGCTGGATGATCTGCCGGGCGATGCCCGCGTGCACCTTGGCCACCTCACGCGACTCGCCTTCGAGGTCGCCCAGGATCAGCGGGCTGAAGCCCGCCTGGCGGGCCTTGACGGCCGCGGCTTCCAGCGATTGCTGGGGCTTGGCGATCAGTTGGAAATGGCTACGTGCCAGGGCCGGATCATCGGCCTTGACGGTTTCTGATGCGGGGTTGTTGAGCCAGTCGATGACGGCTTTAGGTGCATCAATGGCGTAGCGCTTGAGGATGGCCAGGGCATCGGCGCGGGTGCTCGGGTCGGCCACGGTAGGGCCGGAGGCGATCACCGTGGCCAGGTCGCCTGGCACATCGGAAATGGCATAGGTGTACACCGTGGCCGGCCAGCAGGCCTTGGCCAGGCGTCCGCCCTTGATCGCCGAGAGGTGCTTGCGCACGCAGTTCATCTCGCCGATGGTGGCGCCGGATTTGAGCAGCGCCTTGTTGATCTGCTGCTTGTCGGCCAGTGTCAGGCCCTGCGCAGGCAGGGCCAGCAGTGCCGAGCCACCGCCAGACAGCAGGAAGATCACGCGGTCGTCTTCGTTGAGGTTGCTGACCAGGTCGAGCACACGCTTGGCCACGGCCAGGCCGGCAGCGTCGGGGACCGGGTGGGCGGCTTCGACCACTTCGATCTTCTGGCAGTTGGCCCCATGGCCGTAGCGGGTGACAACCAGGCCGCAGACTTCGCCCTGCCAGCACTGCTCGACCACTTCGGCCATGGCGGCTGCGGCCTTGCCAGCGCCGATGACGATGACCCGGCCGGTACGGTCAGCGGGCAGATACGGCTCAAGGACCTGGCGAGGGTGGGCGGCGGCGATGGCTGTGTCGAACAGGTCGCGGAGAATTTTTTGCGGATCGACCGACATGGCAGGCTCCCAATTATTGTTGTTTTGCACAATCAAAAACGCCCCTGGAAGTGCCTCCGTGCAGGGCGAACCAGGGGCGGGTGTTGCTCGGTTTCACGGGCCGGCCCGTGATCGCAGGCCAACCAGCGTGTGCTTCAATCGCGAGCTTTGCTCGCTCCTACGGGCCTTATGCTGATCCGGTAGGAGCGAGCGCAGCTCGCGATGAGGCCGGTAGGTTTTATTGCTCTTCGCGAATCGAGAAATTGGCCATGTGTTCCAGGCCCTTGATCAGCGCCGAGTGGTCCCAGTTGCCGCCGCCCAAGGCCTGGCAGGTGTTGAACACCTGCTGGGCATTGGAGGTGTTGGGCAGGTTGATGCCCAGCTCCTTGGCGCCCTGCAGGGCCAGGTTCAGGTCTTTCTGGTGCAGGTTGATGCGGAAGCCCGGGTCGAAGGTGCCCTTGATCATGCGCTCGGCATGCACCTCGAGGATCTTCGACGACGCAAAGCCGCCCATCAGCGCTTCACGCACCTTGGCCGGGTCGGCACCGTTCTTGGCAGCGAACAGCAGCGCTTCGCTGACGGCCTGGATATTCAGGGCAACGATGATCTGGTTGGCCACCTTGGCGGTCTGGCCGTCGCCGTTGCCACCGACACGGGTGATGTTCTTGCCCATGGCTTCGAACAGCGGCAGTGCGCGCTCGAAGGCTTTCGGGCAGCCCCCGACCATGATGCTCAGGGTGGCGGCCTTGGCGCCGACTTCACCGCCGGATACCGGGGCGTCCAGGTAGGCGGCGCCCGTGGCTTTGATCTTGTCGGCGAATACCTTGGTGGCGGTGGGAGAAATCGAGCTCATGTCGATGACCACCTTGTTCGGGCCCACGCCTTCGGCTACACCGTTTTCACCGAACAGCACACTCTCCACCTGGGGGGTGTCAGGCACCATCACAATGATGAACTCGGCTTCCTGGGCCACTTCCTTGGGGTTGGCCAGGGCCACTGCGCCCGCTGCCAGCAGGTCGGCCGGGGCGGCGTCGTGGTGGGTGGAAACGAACAGGCTGTGCCCTGCTTTTTGCAGGTTCTGGGCCATGGGCTTGCCCATGATGCCGGTGCCGATGAAACCGATTTTAGCCATGAGAAATTACCTCTTTTGTATTTATTGAATCTCGGTAGAGCACGCGATGCAGGCCCGGCCCTCAGATCGCGTTATGGGTTTTCAGCCAGCCCAGGCCGGCTTCGGTTGTGGTTTTGGGCTTGTACTCCGCGCCCACCCAGCCTTGGTAACCGATGCGGTCCAGGTGCTCGAACAGGAAGCGGTAGTTGATCTCGCCGGTGCCCGGCTCGTGGCGGCCGGGGTTGTCGGCCAGCTGGATATGGTTGATCAAGGGCAGGTTGGCCTCGACGGTGCGCGCCAGGTCACCTTCCATGATCTGCATGTGGTAGATGTCGTACTGCAGGAACAGGTTGTCGCTGCCCACCTCGGCCTGGATGTCCAGCGCTTGCTGGGTGGTATTGAGGTAGAAGCCCGGGATGTCGCGGGTGTTGATCATTTCCATGACCAGGCGAATACCGGCGGCCTTGAGCGTGTCGGCGGCATAGCGCAGGTTGCCCACAAAGGTGCTGCGCACGGTGGCGCAGTCCGTGCCTTGCGGGCGAATGCCGGCCAGGGCGTTGACCTGGGTGTTGCCCAGCACCTTGGCGTACGCGATGGCCTTGCCGACACCGGCCCGGAATTCCTCTACCCGGTCAGGATGGCAGGCAATGCCGCGCTCGCCTTGTGACCAGTCGCCGGCGGGCAGGTTGAACAGCACCTGGGTCAGGCCGTTGGCGTCCAGTTGCTGCTTGATGTCGGCAGCGCTGAAATCATACGGAAAAAGGTATTCGACACCGCTGAAGCCGGCGTCGGCGGCGGCCTTGAAGCGGGCCAGAAAGTCCAGTTCGGTGAACAGCATGGACAGGTTGGCGGCGAAGCGCGGCATGGTGTGTCTCCTTGCGTAAAAGGCCCCCGGCAGCAGCCGGGGGGCGTGCGGCATTCAGTCCAGCAGCGAGATGGCGGTGGGCGCGTCATTGCCGACCAGGGCCAGGTCTTCGAATTCGTTGACCGCGTTGATCTCGGTGCCCATGGAAATATTGGTCACGCGCTCGAGAATCACCTCCACCACCACGGGCACGCGGAACTCTTCGGCCATTTTTTGTGCCTTGAGCAGGGCTGGGGCGATGTCGCCCGGCTCGAATACGCGCAGCGCCTTGCAGCCCAGGCCTTCGACCACCGCGACGTGGTCGACGCCGTAGGTGGCGGCGTCGCTGGCGTTGATGTTCTCGAACGCCAGTTGTACACAGTAATCCATGTCGAAGCCACGCTGCGCCTGGCGGATCAGCCCCAGGTAGGCGTTGTTCACCAGCACGTGGACGTAGGGCAGGTTGAACTGCGCGCCCACGGCCAGTTCCTCGATCATGAACTGGAAGTCGTAGTCGCCTGACAGCGCCACCACCTTGCGCTGAGGGTCGGCCTTGACCACGCCCAACGCGGCAGGGATGGTCCAGCCCAGCGGGCCGGCCTGGCCGCAATTGATCCAGTGCCGCGGCTTGTACACATGCAGAAACTGCGCACCGGCAATCTGCGACAGGCCGATGGTGCTGACGTAGCAGGTGTCCTTGCCGAATACCTGGTTCATTTCCTGGTAAACGCGCTGCGGCTTCACCGGCACGTTGTCGAAGTGGGTTTTGCGCTGCAGGCTGGCTTTGCGCTGTTGGCAGTCTTCAAGCCAGGCCTTGCGGCATTTGAGCTTGCCGGCGGCTTGCCACTCGCGCGCCACCTCCAGCAGTTTGTCCAGCGCCAGGCCTGCGTCCGAAACGATGCCCAGGTCGGGGGTGAACACGCGGCCGATCTGGGTCGGCTCGATGTCGACGTGGATGAAGGTGCGGCCTTCGGTGTACACGTCCACAGAACCGGTATGGCGGTTGGCCCAGCGGTTGCCGATACCGAACACCAGGTCGGACTTCAACAGCGTAGCGTTGCCATAGCGGTGCGAGGTCTGCAGGCCGACCATGCCGACCATTTGCGGGTGGTCGTCGGGCAGGCTGCCCCAGCCCATCAGGGTGGGGATGACCGGCACGCCGGTCAGCTCGGCGAAGGTCACCAGTTTGTCGCTGGCATCGGCATTGATGATGCCGCCGCCAGCCACCAGCAGCGGGCGTTCAGCGTCGTTGAGCATGGCCAGGGCTTTTTCCGCCTGTATGCGGGTGGCCGCTGGCTTGTGCACTGGCAAGGGTTCGTAGGCATCGATATCGAATTCGATTTCGGCCATCTGCACGTCGAACGGCAGGTCGATCAGCACCGGGCCCGGGCGGCCGCTGCGCATTTCGAAGAACGCCTTCTGGAAGGCATAGGGCACCTGGCCCGGCTCCAGCACGGTGGTCGCCCACTTGGTCACCGGCTTGACGATGCTGGTGATGTCCACGGCCTGGAAGTCTTCCTTGTGCAGGCGGGCGCGGGGGGCCTGGCCGGTGATGCACAGAATCGGGATGGAGTCTGCGCTGGCGCTGTACAGGCCGGTGACCATGTCGGTGCCGGCAGGCCCGGAGGTACCGATGCATACGCCGATGTTGCCGGGGTTGGCGCGGGTGTAGCCCTCGGCCATGTGCGAGGCACCTTCGACGTGGCGAGCGAGGACGTGATCGATGCCACCGACTTTTTTCAGGGCCGAATACAGCGGGTTGATGGCAGCCCCGGGGATGCCGAACGCGGTCTCTACACCTTCACGGCGCATGACCAGAACGGCTGCATCGATTGCTCTCATTTTGCTCATGATTTGTGCCTCATCGATTTTGTAATTGTATACAACTTTCTATGCGATTCAGTGTATTCATGCCTGAGTCGCCAGGTCAATGGGTTTTCATCGGGTAAGGAAACTTTGGATGAAGCGCCCGTGCACAAAGGGCTTTGCAGGAATGCCTAGGATTGATCAAAAATATTGTATACAAAAATATTCTTGGTTGTGTTCTATTTGATTCTCGGTTTTCCACTGCCCCCAGGGCGTCTCACAATAAGAAGAGGACCTTTGCATGAACGCTTTGAACCTGAAAGTCGCGGTCAGCCTGGTAGAGGCTGCGCTGGCGGCAGGCCGAACCGTCAACGCAGCGCCGTTGACCGTTGCAGTGCTGGATGCCGGTGGGCATGTGCTGGTATTGCAGCGCGAAGACGGTGCCAGCCTGTTGCGGCCTGAGCTGGCCACGGGCAAGGCCTGGGGCGCCATTGCGCTGGGCAAGGGCTCACGCTTGCTGGCCCTGGACGCCCAGCAGCGGCCGGCGTTTTTTGCGGCGCTCAATGGGCTGGGCGAGCGCCCGGTGGTGCCGGCGCCGGGGGGTGTGCTGATACGTGATCAGGAGGGCAGGGTGTTGGGAGCGGTGGGGATCAGTGGCGATACGTCGGACATTGACGAGCAGTGCGCCATCAGTGCCATCGAGGCGGTGGGGCTGCGGGCGGATGCGGGGGTGGTGGCCTGACCAGGGTTGGCCTGGGCTGGCCCCATATAACCGGGGGGGGAGCCACCCCACAAAC